>NZ_JBSMDE010000014.1:0-16666 GCF_056497305.1 Caldithrix sp.
CATAGCCGCAACCAAAAGTGATAGAAACTGTTTTAATCACAATTATATTTCGCGCAGATTTAGCAGATATTCGCAGAAATAATTTAAACCAATTCTTCAACACGTCCTCCCTAAAACAGCATAAAAATTTTCGCATCCCGCTAAGCGGGATTATAAGTTTTGAAGGAAGTATTCTAAAGCAGCATTAAAATTTCCGTACAATAAAACGTTAATTCTTTTGCAGGAAGTATCTACAAAAAAAGGGAACATCCCTGTTCCCTTTTTCACCGTTCATTTTATCCTGAGGAGGACTTCATGAGTGGCTAAAATTGAATGCGTACAGCATAGGAGTGCGTTTTACCCAACACCCCTACATCCCGAAAGGCATATTCAATAAACACAGGATTATCTTTAACAAAACGAATTTTTAACCCCGCCCCCAGGCTCAGTCCGTACTGTGACTCTTCCATGAACAGCGCTTTGTAGCCAGCCCTCAGGTACAGACTGCCTGTCTGTGGCACGGAAAATTCATATTGCAGACCGGCATTGACACTTTCTGAATTATTATTGGTGTGTAAAGCATCCACCGCAATTAAAACATTTTGCTGTTCCAGCCTGAGAGCCGTCAGAGCAACGCCCAATCTGAAAATCAATGGCAATTCCCATTCCTGTAAATGAAAGTCGGCCGGCACATCTTCGTAATTACCATTTTTATCAGGCAAGATGTCAACTGCTGTGAGCAGATTGATACCCTCGTACTTCATTCGTGTCCCATAATTGGAGATACTCATTCCAATACGCAAGCCATCCCGGCGTTTACCTGTAACCGAAAAAAACTTGGTGCGGACGATTACCCCTAAATCGAGGGCAAAAGCTTTGGCCGAGAGATACCAGATTTTTGAATAGACCAATTTGGCCGAAGCGCCAAAGGAAAACCAATTCGTTAAATTGCGGGCATAGGCCAGAGAAAGCGCGTATTCACTGGCATTGTAGAGCTCTCCCGTTCCCTCCTGCGCCTCAAGATTAGTAACCTCGATATCGCCATAGGAAACATTGATTAGCCCCAGACCTAACATACCATATCCGCCGGGCAAATGAATACCTACCCCTAAAAAATTGGTCGAAATATCGGCAATCCACGGTTGATGAAAGACCTGAATTTCATTGGCAGGCAGGGCTGCCAAACCAGCCGGATTCCAGTACAGTGCAGAAACATCATTCACCAGACTTACATAGGCATCGCCCAG
This sequence comes from Caldithrix sp., assembly GCF_056497305.1. Lineage (NCBI taxonomy): Bacteria > Pseudomonadati > Calditrichota > Calditrichia > Calditrichales > Calditrichaceae > Caldithrix > Caldithrix sp. The sequence continues at coordinate 1,227 of NZ_JBSMDE010000014.1, forward strand.
CGCATTGCCTGCGGCGCCGTAACCAATTTCCAGAAAATTGGCAGCGGTTGTGCCCACCCGATAGGGCTTCTGGCCCCAGGCCCAACTGAGAGGCACCAGTAAAACAATCCATAAAATGAACAGTTTTTTCATAAGCATGAAAAACATCTCCTTCAGAAAGAGATCTATTTGATTACGGCAAATTTGCCTAATTTTTCTTTACCTGTTTCTAATGATTTAACACGATAGACGTACATGCCTGCAGCCACTTCCAATCCTTCTCTGCTGCGTAAATTCCAGTGCACAATACCATTGGAAGGTTCATTTTCCACGTTAATCGTTTGCACCAGCACCCCACTGACCGTAAATATCTGAATCGTACATCTGGCCGGGATATGTGTGAACATTAAGCGTCGTGGTTGATTGAGGTAAGGATTGGACAACGCAGGTTCCATGGCATTGGTGGCAATGTAAGGATTAGGTACTACTTTAATCTTTTTAAAGTCATCCTCGAACTTTTTGGGATCGAGTGTCTGGCCGGCATTGATGGTAAAGGTTAAAGAATCTGTGGGTAAGAAAGGCCGTTTGAAGGTCACGTGGTAAACATCGCCGGGCTTTGGCAACGCATCTTCCGAATTCAGATCATTAAAATCAATGATGAAAGCCAGCCCTCCCCATAATCCTTTGAAGAAACCTTTATTACCAATCGGCCCTACTAAAATGCGGTCTTCTAAAATATCAAATGTACCATTACCGTTCATGTCCTGCACCACCATTTCCATGGTGTCCTGTCTGGTTTGATTCAGCACAAAGAAAGAAAAAGCCTGATGCAGCAACAAATCTTTTTTACTGATCTTCTCGTTAAATTCATCGGTCATGTTGGCAATATTAACACGGCCCACATAGGCCGAATCGTCAGCGGTAAAAATGATATCGTAATCGTCGGTAAAAAAACGCAGGCCGGGATTTTGGGGTTGGGTAATGTGTATGGGAATCTCCCTGTCGTCCAGCCAGCCGGAATGTTCTTCATCCAGTTCAGCGACCGTCACAGGCACCAGAATTTTCAGACGCAGACCATCAAAAATGTCGGTGTAAATGTAGTCGCCGGTGTGCAGGTAAAATTTATTATTCAACTGATCCCAGTCAAAATTATTGTTGGCAAAATGATCTGGAGTTTCAGAATACACCAGGCTATCATCCATGGTCATATCATAGACGTAAAAAGAGGTGTTGGTGTAAACCATGCCGTAATCCACTGTTTTGCTGGATGAATTGACCTTGACCCCAAACTTGACTTTGTAGGTGTGTCCTGGTTTGACCAGAGGCGGAGCTACAATTTCGGGGATGACTTCATTACTGCCATAGGTGACATTCTGGTTGGTGACACTCAGTTCAGGATTCCGGAAACCGGCCGCATATTGCCGCGGGGTAACCACCTGCACATTTTTACTTACAAAACGAATATTTTCTGCTTCGTCCAGGTCAATAATCACGTTGTTTTCTGAAGGAGCAATGCCGGTGGCCACTTCAGGAATGCCCCGATCATAGGCCACCACAGCGTAATAATAGGTAACCCCATTTTTCACATCCCGATCGACAAAATGGTGCGTAATACCATTGTCGTAACCCAAATTGTAACCAACTCCATTAATCAGACCAAAGTCGGTAAACCCTTTAATTCCATCAACCAAATCGCATTGAAAGATGGGAAGTTTGTGCAAGGGATTCCCATATCCGTCTAAAATGACTTCAGCATCGGAAAACTTTTTATCCGTTGCTTTGTAAATTTTGTACCCTTCGAAATCGTTTTCGTTTTTAAGCAATGGTTCGCGGGTTTGTGTGTCGGCAATGTCGTCCCAGACCAGCACCACCTGTCCATCGCCCGGAATGGCTTTTAGAGTAGGCATGCTGGGCGGCTGGGCAAATCGATAGTCGGCCTCGTAAATGATTTGAACGATCTTTTTCTTCTGGAAAAGAGCCGGGGCGCTATGCGCTTCGGAATTAAGGCCACTCAGGGGATCGTAGGAGTGCAAAATAGACATGGAAATGCGTTCGGTGCGCCCTTTGTACAAAGGGAAAGGACCGGAGGCAAAGGTTTCTATTAAGTTGGCGATTTTGCCGTTGTAGGGCTCAATGTGTCGCGTACCTACCAGCGTCCACATGCCTTCATCGTTGCGCCATTCAAATTCGCCACGTCCGCCTGAGGGGAACATGCGGAAGGATGTTAAACCCACCATGTCCGATTCCGAAATGTCGGTAGCCGCAAAGTTTGGTTCACAACCAATGCCTTCTGCAAAATCCGGTTTATGATTACACTCCCCTTCGTCCGGGCCGGTGTAATTCAGGTCGGTTGGTCCAACCCCATCCAGCCCCACGTCGTCACCGGCAAACTCATCGGCCTGGTAGATGCCGTCGCCATTCGCGTCGATGCCATCCTGCCAGTCCTGATCCTCATCTGCATCCCAGTGCTCGTGCAGATCTTCCATTTTTAATTGGTAGGTTTCCAGAAATTTTGCCAGATCGGCAATACCATCGGTTGGCCCTACTTTAGCCACGGCCTGATTATCGCGTTTTTCATCGATCAAGCCGTCTTCGTCATCATCCACTCCATTGAAAGGCAGACCAGGACTTTCCAGGTAAGCAAAGCCCATAATGCCCGTGGGCAAACCGCCATAACCTACGCCATCAATATCCCAAGAATAGGCCATATCCAGCTTGGTGTCAAAATAAGCCACTTCATCATCGGCATCATTGCCAATTTGATTGTCCACCCAATAGCCAAAGGCCACTTCAGGCAGGGTGTACTCGGAAATATTACTGATGTTGTACTCCCAGAAAATGGCATCTCTGGCCTGGGGATTATTCCATTGAAAGCCACGTGTTTCCACGCGAATGCCAATGCCCCCCCAGGGCGCGCCTTTTTGAATGGAAACATTGGGCCGAAAGTCCCCAATGCGCACGTCTTTGACGATCTGCCCGTTGGCATCGTACACCCGCCGGGGGTAATATTTTAATTGATCATCATCGCCAAGGTATTCCTGATCCTGTGCGTCATTAACCGTAAAGTAAGTTTCCAGATCAGCGTACTGCACGCCGCGGCCAAAACGTCCGTTCCACTCGCCGGGCCACTTTTTGGTAAAACCGCGGGCCGGCCAGCCGTCCGGCGGCCAGGATTCGGGTCGATTACTCATGGCCGGCGTTTCGCTGTTAATATTGAAATAGCCAAACACCGGGTACATCTTCCACTCCACCGTTCCGGTCGGATCGAAATCGCCTCCTTCCCGGTAGCTGGTCTGCAAAAAATAAAGATTTTGCAATTCGTCTTTGCGTCGTTCAATCTCATCCAGGTCGGTCACCGGAATGGAGTCATTTTCCAGATAGACTTTGGCGCCGATCATCAGGGCCACGCCATCCAGCATTTTTAGACCGTCATAGGTGTTCGGCCAGCGGGAGACATCCACCCGCGGCCAATCCGATAGTTCGGTAGTATTGCGAAAATACAGAAACACCCGATTGCCGTTCATGTACCCATCACGTTCGGCAGCAATATCGCCTGCAGGGTCCTCCGGCCCATCGTAAGGACGGCCCTGGGCAAAAAGCAGATTGAAGCTGCACAACAGACAGCCCAAAACAACAACAAATGTTAAATATTTCAGCTTCATATTTCCCTTTTTAAAATATGATTCCTATGCCAAATTTTACCAGGCGCGGAGGATCAAACATGGCCGGATTCCGGAAACGATCCTCCACGGTGTTAAAATTACTGCGATGCGAGGCACGCTCCACATCGTTGATGATCGCAGTGTAAGCCCGGCCGGTCTCCGGATTAACAATATTCTCGTTTAAACGATCCAGTAAATTGTACACATTAAGAGTGAATTTCAATTTATAGCGCTCAGCAAATTTCAACAGATAAAAGGCATTCATATCAACCGTGAGTTTTGCAGGCCGCGTGGCGAAATTGGGATATAGATTGAGTTTGGCCAGAGGTTCCGTTGGCTGTGGCTGCCAGGTGTAGGGCGTGCCCGAATTAAAATAGCCGGTCATGGTTAGGCCATAATTGGCCGGTTGATAGCTGACTGTGGCATTAAAAGTGTGCCGTTGATCCCAGCTCATGGGGATTAAGGTCGGAATAGGATCCCGACTGTTGCCAGCCCGATCAAAATTAAAGCGCGGATTATCGGCATTGCCCCGTGTGTATTGAAGCGTGTAGTTGATGTAAGTAGCCAGCGGGCCTTTCTTGAAATCAAACTTGATTTCAAGTCCTTTGGAATTGCCGTAATCCTTGTTGGTGTAAAGTCCGTATTCAATTTGATTGAACGTGCTGATGATTTTTGTGCTGAGCAGACTGTAGATATCCCGATAGTAAAGCGCCACCTCCAACCCCATGCCCGGCGCTAACTCCTGCCACAAACCAACTTCATATTGCACCGTTTTCTGGGCTTTTAATTGGGCGTTGCCCATGGTAGTCTGGTAATCTTTAGGCGCAACACGGAAGGCATGATTTTCGTAAAGAGCGTAGAGCGGAGGCATCTGAAAAAAATGGCCGTAGCTAAAATGTAATAGGGCCACATTACTCAACTGATAAGCCAGGCCAAGACGGGGACTGACCTGCACCTTGGGGTCTGCTTTTATCAGTTTACTCATCTTTTCCGGATTGTCCGGAAAATCAAGTTGATTAGCCGGATTTCTGCGCTGTGAAGGGTAATAAGCGGCCGGATCAAAGTAATCGTAACGAAGGCCCAGGTTAATGACCAGTTCTTCAAATTCGATCTTGTCCTGAATGTAGGCCGAAAATTCAACCGGTTTCATCTTGTAAATATCGGAATAAATGGAAGAATCCGGATAAACAACCGGTTTGTACACCACGTATTCCAGATCGGTGCCGTAATAGAGATTGCGAATTTGCGCAGAGCGATTGTCTAACCGGTGTTGCGTGTAAAGGAGCCCGGATTTGAGACTGTGGTGTTTGTTCAATTGATAGGTAACATCAAATTTGACATTAAAATCCTTGAGCCACCGGCGTTCGTGCATTTTTTGCTGATCACCGGTTGAAAACCCAGAAGAACTGCCAAAACGGGAGTACTTATCGTTGACATAGCGCTCATCCTGCGGATTCTCAAAAACGTAATGCCCAAAGTAGGAATCCAGATAGGAAAATTTCAGTTCGTAAAAAGCCGATTGGCCTAACAGGTGATTAATTCCCAGAGTGTAAAGAGCCGATTTTTCGTGATAAGTAGCCAGCCCAAATGGATTGTACTTGTAAAAATGGTTGTACTGCTGCCAGTCATTTTTATTGAAAATGTAAGACACGGTGACTTTAAAGTGCGGTGTCAGGCGGGCTGTTATTTTGGACAGGAAATTCAATTTTTTGCTGTCATTCAGGGGAACAAATGAATTATCACCGCTATGTTCTGAATACCAGTTTTTGGGATCAGGATCCTGGAAATTGCTGGAATCATCCACATTAAACCGGTAAATGCCATTCAGATGCCCTTTGTCAAAGCGATGGCGAAAATTAGTGAAAAAGGTGATGCGATCTCCCCAGATAGGGCCGCTCAATTGCAGGCGATAATCCTGCAGGCGATTTAATTCGCTGTCTTTAAGACCAATAAAGATATCTTTGTGTCCGGTAAGATAGTTACCGAACTGTGCCAGAGCCATTCCCTCAAATTGTTTACTTCCGTCCTTGGTAACGGCATTGACTACGCCACTCATGGCCCGCCCATATTCGGCATTGAAAGTGCCGGTAATGACTTCCAGATCCTGAATGGCCTCAGGTTCAACCTCAACCAGCTGACTCTCGCCGCGAAAAGCCTCGGTGACCTGCAAGCCGTCCACCATGTAAGAGACTTCGTTGGACCGACCGCCGCGGAAATGTCCGGCCACCACACCCGCCTGCATTTGCAATACACCATTGATGTTTTCCACTGGCAACACTTCGATTTGCTCTGAAGAAACGTTCCGAATGGAACTGGTTTGATCTTTCTTTTGCGCCATGCGGCTGGCGGTTACCACAATCTCTTCGGCCTGAAGCACGGTTTCCTTCAGGCTGACTTCCAGGAAAGTGGTGCGGTTGACCGACACCTTTACGTCTTCCATGCGTACCGTGTTGTAGCCGATCATGGAAAATTCGAGAATGTAGGTGCCTGGTTGCAGATTAATGATGAAGAATTCACCGTTCACATCGGTCGAAGCTCCGCGCGTGGTTCCTACCACCTGCACGTTAACCCCCGGAAGCGGTTCACCATTTCGGGCATCTACTACCCGTCCGCTGATTTTACCGGTGACCTGCGCCTGGAGATTGCCTGAGTTAAAGACAATCCAAAGAAGGATAAAGAAAAGATGCCATTTAAATTTTCGCATAGCCCCTCTCCGCTGCGGGCAAAAAACACCCAAAGCCCATTGACCAATCATTACAAACAACGTTAGTTTCTTTTAAATGTAAATTAACTAAATCTAAATGTCAAATAGAATTTCTTTCGATTTAATTTTTTGTCTTGCTCCCGATCGCTTCTTTTTCTAACTTTTTCTTTTATAAAGTTAATTGGAGAAATAACGATGGAACGTACCCTGGCCATCATCAAACCGGACGGCGTGGCCAATGGACTGATTGGCGAAATCATTAAACGCATTGAACTGCACGGTCTTAAAATCGTTGGCATGCGAATGACCCTGCTCGATCGCAGACAGGCTGAGGGATTTTATTATGTACACCGCTCCCGCCCCTTTTTTAACAGTTTGATCGATTACATGACATCCGGACCGGTGGTTTTAATGGTGTTACAGGCGCCGGATGCCATCAATCGCTGGCGTAAATTGATGGGTGCTACGGATCCGCAAAAAGCGGAACCTGGCACCATTCGCGCAGAAATGGGGCTCAATATTGAGCGCAACGTGGTGCATGGATCCGATTCATCGGATTCTGCCCTCTACGAAATCAATTACTTTTTTAAGGGGACGGATCTGGTTGAATAGGTGAACGGACGAACGGGGTGGAGTTTTTTGAATCAGGGGCTCGGAATGCAAAGCGTTAAGTTTTCGTGCCAGGTGTAATTCTTATCCTGATTTATCGGGGACGCGGAATCCTTTACAGCGGCACACAGCTCCAATGCCAATCGTAGGCGCAACGTAACTCCAGCTTCAGCTCGAGACCTACGCTGGCATGCTGAATTTCACCCTCGCCCCGCTTCTCGGGAAGAGGGAGATTAAAGGGGTGAGGGCTACTCGCCCGCCCGGCGGCAGAGGCGTCCAGGAGGCGATGTCTACGCTCTCCGATACTTTAACCAAACAACAAAGTGTTTCCTGGTAATAGGAAGTCTAAAAACAATGAAAAAACACATTATCATCGGCACAGCAGGACACATCGATCACGGCAAAACCGCTTTGATTAAAGCGCTTACGCAAATCGACACCGATGTGCTGAAGGAAGAGAAAGAACGGGGCATTACCATCGAATTAGGTTTTGCCTACTGGAAGGACAACATCACCATCATTGATGTGCCCGGACACGAACGCTTTGTCAAAACCATGGTCGCCGGTGTCAGCACCATCGATCTGTTCCTGATGGTTATTGCCGCAGACGATGGCATTATGCCACAAACCATTGAACACCTGGAAATCCTCAGGTTTTTTGGTGTTCAAAACGGTCTGGTAGCCCTGAACAAAATAGACCTGGTCGATAAGGAATGGCAGGAGCTGGTTCAGCTTGAAGTCGAAGAACTGTTGCAAAAGCATGGTTACGAGCGCATCCCCATCATTCCGGTTTCTGCCATTACAGGAGAGGGCCTGGACACTTTGCGACAGATTCTGGCACAAAAAATAGGCCAATGCGCCGAACGAAAAAGCGCCAGGCCTTTTCGGCTCAACATCGATCGGGGTTTTTCGGTGCATGGGGCCGGTACCGTGGTAACTGGCACGGTTCTGTCCGATTCGATTGCTTTAAATGAAACAATCGAAATTTTACCGGATCAAAAACGGACCAAAGTCAGAGGTGTGCAGGTGCACCAGAAAGATGTACCCCGCGCTTTCATTGGTCAACGTGCTGCCATTAACCTCTCCGGAATTTCCAAAAAGGAAGCAGAACGAGGAAAAACGCTGGTTCGTCCGGGAACACTGGAACCGGTTAGCGAATTTCTGGCCCTTCTGCAGACCACCTCGCATATTCCGGTCAAAATAAAAAAACATCAAGAGGTGCGCGTCTATTTAGGAACAGCCGAGTTGCTGGGTCGCCTGACCTGGTTTGAAGAGCAATCCACTCTGGAACCGGAACAAACGTTTCATGTCCGAATTCGTCTGGAAGAGCCTGGCGTTTGCGCTCCAGGCGATGCGGTTCTCATTCGCACCATCTCTCCGTTTTACACCATTGCCGGGGGACGCGTTCTTTATTTAAACCCACCGCCCCTTAGTCGTATTCGCGAACAGTGGATGGAGATTTTTGATATTTTAAGTCAACAGGATCTAACGGCTCAACTAAAAATTTTCTTTCAATTTCTTGGCTTTCAGGCCGTTTCTCTGGACAAACTGGTCCAGCAATTTTTTGAGAAACAAGAAACCCTGCGCAATGCATTGAAGGCCCTCATCAGGGAAAAATTTCTGATTGCCGAAGCAGACCACTACATGGCCACTCAAGCTCTGGAGCGGGCTCAGACCTTTTTACTCCAGGCCATTCAAGTTAAAGCCAGGCAAAATCCCCTGCAGGCCGGTTTCAATAAAAATGAGTTGATCTCTTTGCTACCTGCCAAAAAGGTGGATGAACTGTTTTTTAATCGCTTACTGCAGCGCATGGTCAACAGGAAACGACTGATTCAAAGCAATGATCGCTATTTTCTGCCGGAAATGGCCAATCTGGAACAACGGCAAAAGCTTTCCGCTCAAATTTCACAACTACTGGAAGCAAGTGGGTTTACAGCTCTAAGCAGCGAACAGCTTGCCGGCCAACTGAATTTAAAATTCGATCAGGTTAAAGACTTGTTGTCTCATCTGGTCAAAGAAGGAATCCTGCACTCACTGGCTGGTAAGTATTACTTGCACGATCGGGCCTTTCAAAAAATTTTAACATTTTTAAAAGAAGAATTTACCAAAACCAGTGAATTAAATATTGCTCGTTTAAAGGACTTCACCGGATTGACGAGAAAACTACTCATTCCGCTTTTAGAATACCTGGATCAAAAACAATTTACCGTACGTCGCGGAGATGTACGATTAAAAGGTCCAATGCTTCATTGAGAAAAGCAATGATGAAACACAGGTTAAGCCATGTCGTATTAATATTTTTCACGGCGCTCAGCATTTGCTGGCTAATAGGGCCCTATTTGTGGCAACTTATTACTTCCTTAAAACCCACAACCGAGCTGGCCCAATTACCTCCTCTGCTGCCCTCTTCCATTGATTGGAGCCACTATCGGGTGGTTTTAGGCAATACCGATTTTCAACACTTTATTTTAAACAGCTTTGTCGTTGCCAGTCTGACCAGTCTGCTGGCTTTTATCAGCGGATCGCTGGCCGCTTTTGCTACGGCCTATTTTAATTTCCGCAAAAAGGCGCTGCTGCTCAGTTCCATTCTGGCCATCTCCATGTTTCCGCCCATTGCTATTGTTAGCCCCTTGTTTTTGCTGATCAAAGCGGTACATTTGCGCGACACCTACTGGGCTCTGATTCTGCCTTACAGTTCGTTTGCTCTGCCCTTCATGGTCTGGACGCTGCACAATTTTTTCAAGCAGGTGCCCGGCGAAATTTTAGAAGCGGCCCGCATGGACGGCTGTACGCCTCTCCAGCTTTACCGAAAAATCGTTTTACCTTTGTCACGACCGGCCATTTTTACCACCAGTATTCTGGTTTTTATCTTTGCCTGGAATGAATTTATTTTTGCCCTGACCTTTACGGCCACACCAAAATCTCAGACCATTCCCGTAGGCATCGCTCTGTTTCCGGGTATTTACGAAATTCCCTGGGGCGATATTGCAGCCGCCAGTATTGTGGTTACTCTGCCTTTAATTGTGTTTGTTTTTCTGTTTGAAAAACAAATCATCTCCGGTCTGGTGGCTGGTTCAATCAAATAAAATATCTTCGCTCTTAACACTCTTAAATCCTTTTCTGTCATTTCCGCTAAAAAACGCCTGTGTTTTCTTTTCACAGAGTGGCTTTGGTCTGCTCTTTCTTTATTGCTTTTGCCTGTCCTTCTCTGTAAATTCATGGAATTCAAAAATATAGTAAGGAGAACCCTTGATAAAGATCATAGATGTGGCGCCGCAGAGCATTGCTCATGAAATTGGAATCAGACCTGGCGATCAATTGATTTCCATCAACGATCATCCGATTAACGATCGTCTTGATTATCGTTACTACCAGGCCGATGAGCAATTGGAAGTGCTCATCCAGAAAGAGCAGGAGCAAATCGTGTACGACATTGAAAAAGATGCCGATGAAGACCTGGGTCTGGAGCTGGAAGAGATGAAGATGATGGCCTGCGGCAACAATTGCGTTTTTTGTTTTGTTTACCAGAATCCAAAAGGCATGCGCAAAACGCTTTATTTTAAAGACGAAGACTACCGCTACTCTTTCTTGTACGGCCACTACGTAACCATGACCACCTTAAAACAGAAAGACCTGGAACGCATCGTAGAACAACGCCTGAGCCCGTTGTACATTTCTGTCCATGCCACAGAAGCGCAGGTGCGTCGCTTTTTGCTGGGCATTAAACGCGATGATCATCTGCTGGAAAAAATAGATTTTTTAACCAGTCACGGCATTGAATTGCACGCTCAGATTGTCCTGGTTCCGGAGGTCAACGATGGTGCAATTTTTGAGCGCACCATTGAAGACTTGATGGCCTATTATCCGCAATTAAAATCGGTTGCTGTGGTGCCGGTCGGTTTAACCCGCCACCGCCATCATCTGGTTCCTTTGCGCATCCATACCAAAGAAGAGCTACAGCAGGAAATTGTTCACGTGGATCAGATTCGCCGCCAATGCCAGGAAAAATTGGGCGTTAATTTCGTTTACCTTTCCGATGAGTTTTTTATTAAGTCCGGCAAGCCTCTTCCCGATGCGGATTATTATGATGCATTCTACCAGATTGAAAATGGGGTGGGCGAATTCAGAGACATGATCGATCGTTTTGATGCGCTTAAACCCTCCATCCCGCATCGTCTGGAGCGCCCCTTAAAATTAACCTGGATCACTGGAACTCTGGCCTACCGCCATTTGTTAGAGTACATTGTTCAGCCGTTAAATCAGATTGAAAATCTGGAAATTGAGCTCATCCCGGTAGTCAATCGCTTTTACGGCCCAACCATCGAAGTATCGGGCTTACTGGTTGCCGAGGACATTTTTCAGCAGTTGAAGGACCGCTCTCTGGGTGACGGCGTATTTCTTCCTCCGCGCGTCTTGAATGAGGACGGGCTCTTCCTGGATGACTGGACAGTAGCCGATCTGGAACAAAAAGTCGGCGTTAAATGTCATGTTTACAAAGAGGAAATTGAAGAATTACCCGAAGTTCTAAATTATTTTACACACGATCAAACGGTACGGGTATTTTAAATGGGAACACCTTTAGTAGCTATTGTAGGGCGCCCCAATGTGGGGAAATCGACACTGTTTAACCGCTTAATCGGCCGGAGAAAGGCTATTGTGGATGACCAGCCGGGCGTTACGCGCGACCGCAACTACGACACGCTGGAGTGGAATGGACAGCTCATCGGTTTAATCGATACCGGCGGTTATCTGCCCAAAACGCACGAGCACATCGATTTAGCCGTGCGCGAACAGGTGGAGATTGCAGTCGAAGAAGCCGACTTAATTCTTTTTGTGGTGGATGCCAAAACCGGGGTCACGGATATTGATCAGGACCTGGCCCATATTTTATTGCAGAGCAAGAAAAACACGCTGCTCATCGTCAATAAAGTGGATTCAGTGGAATGGGAATACGAACTCGGCGCCTTTTACCATCTTGGACTGGGCCAGCCCATCCCCGTTTCTGCCATTACAGGCAAACGCAGCGGCGATCTGCTGGACCTGATCGTAGAGCGGATTAAAATCGTTCCTGTTAAAGAAAATGAAGATGACTACATCAAGCTGGCCATCATCGGGCGCGAAAATGTGGGTAAGTCTTCTTTTGTGAATACGTTGCTCAATCAGCCAAGGGCCATTGTAACCGACATCCCCGGTACGACGCGCGATCCTGTCGACTCCGTTTTGAATTACCGTAAACGCAAATATCTGCTAATCGACACCGCAGGTTTAAAGAAACGCAAACGCATCAAAGAGAATGTGCTCTTCTACAGCAATGTGCGCACCTACAAAAGCATGCAGCGTGCCGATGTCATTCTTTACATGGTTGACATTAAGGAGGGATTAACACACCACGACATTTCTGTTTTGAACGAAGCCGCCAGGCAGCAAAAAGGCATTGTGCTGGTGCTTAATAAATGGGATTTAATCCCAAAAGACCACAAAACCATCGAACGCTTTTCGGCAGAGATCAGCGAGCGTCTTGGATATCTGCGCTACATCCCGCAAATTTATGTTTCTGTTTTAGAAAAAAAGCGCCTGTACAAAGCACTGGACCTGGCAACCGAAGTGTATGAACAGAGAAAAAAACGCATTAGCACTTCGGAATTGAACGATTTCTTTTTGCCCCTGGTGCAAACAAACATGCCGCCGGCCGTTCGCGGCAAAGAGATCAAGATCAATTACGTGACTCAGGCCCGATCCAATCCCCCGTTGATTGCCTTTTTTTCCAATCATCCGGATTTGATCATGGACAGTTACAAGCGCTTTTTAGAAAATAAATTACGTGAGCGATTTGAATTTAAAGGCGTACCGCTAAAAATTGTTTTTCGGAAGAAGAATAAATGAAATGGTTTGTCAGTACTTGCATCATTTTTAGTTTTGTCTTTTCTGCCCTTCAGGCGGATATGTTACAAGAACTCGAAACTTATGTAACGTTGCGCACCCGGGCCACAACCCCGGCAGCCGACTACAAATGCGCCTTTCGACATCAAATGTTACTGCAGGCTTATTTTCAGCAACTTCCCCCGGACCTCAAAGCTCTGGCCGCTACCCTATTGCCCAGACCCAGCCGTCAATTTGAAGTGGTAAGTCCTTCGGGGCATTTTACCTTACATTACGATGTAAGCGGCCTGCACGCTGTTCCAACGGCCGATAGTTCTGGCAACGGCATCCCGGACTACATCGATTCGGCTGCCGTCATTTTAGATCACGTCTGGCAGGTTGAAATCGACCAATTGGGCTTCAATCCCCCGCCCGACCAGGACGGAAATCCGGTACAAAGCTATCCGGTTTACTTTTCCAGCATGCCCTATTACGGTTTGACCAACTTTGATTACACCGAGGATATTGCTGCTTTACCAGGTTACAACTACGTAAGCTATCTGGAATTACACAATAATTACAATTCATCCAGTTTTGCCACCCATGGATTGGAGGCCATCAAAGTTACGGCTGCTCACGAATTTCACCATGCCATTCAATTGGGCTATCAATTGCGCTGGAAAATGGAAAATGGTGTGTTGAGTTTCCCTGATTTGTTCTTCCTGGAAATGTCTTCTACCTTTATGGAAGATTACGTTTACGATGAAATTAACGACTACGTTCAATACGTGAACCGTTTAATCCCCGGCCTGGAATCCAGGGCTTTTGACGACGCGGATGGTAATACGGAATATGCCAATGCCCTGTTTTTGCATCTGATCACCCAAAAATATGGCGTGCAAATCTTCCGTGAAATCTGGGAACACATGGTCGACTACCCTGCTTTGCAGGCCATTGACAAAACGTTACAGGAATACCACGCACAATTTGCTTCCTGTTTTACCGAATATGCCAGCTGGTTCTATTTTACCGGCGACCATGCCCGTGGAAACCAGTTTTTTAAGGACGCATCATTGTTCAACACCCTGCGCCTAAAATATTCTGACACCTGGCTCGATGATCCTCTGCTGCCCTTACACATGCGTTTCAATTTGCTTAGCGTTGAATCAAGCGGAGTTTACCTGGCCAGGATGTCTGCTGCTCAAAACGGGGGCATGATGAACCACATCACAGACGGTCAGACTGTATTGCAGCCCGCTGCCTTTGATAAGGGACAGATCTTTTCTCAAAGCAGTAATCAACCTTTGATTGCCGTGATTACCAATAGCGGAGACCAACCTTTAACGGAATTGCATTACAGAATGGATCAGGCGCCGATCAGCGTCAAAGATAATCCCGTTAAAGTATCTGGTTCAGGCAGTGGCGTTACCTTTCTCCACCTGCCTCAGTCCAGTGAAATTACTATCTTTAATGTGTTAGGACAAAAAGTGATTCAATTACAGGGTCAGTCACAAACTTCCCTCCACTGGGATTTGCGCAATGCAGCCGGGCATCAGGTACCTTCCGGGATCTATTTTTATCGCGTTAAAGCCGAGGGTTTAAACAAGGTTGGTAAATTGACGGTGTTACGTTAATGCATTTCCGGGTTCGAACAATTTTAGTGTGGAGCACTCTCTCTTTTTTGCTGAATAGCGGCCTTTTTGCCCAGAATTCTGCCTGGATCGATAGTGTTATTTCCTGGACTATTAATGGCTATTTTACTCGGGCCGAGACCTTTTTGAATGAGCAAATTGCCCAAAGCGACAGCGCACTGGTTTACTGTTTTTATCTCTCTTCGGTTTACAATTCTAAAATGACGCATTATGAAACCGTTGACCAGGCCCCTGATTTTGAACATCTTTTACGTTATGTGATTCAAAAAAGCAACAAACGCATGGAACAATCGGGGCTCAAGGACAAACAACTGGCCAGACTCTATTTTTACCGTGGCAGCGCCTATGGCTATCTGGCCTATTTTTATGGACAGAACGGTCAATGGTTAAAGGCATTCAAAAATGGGCTAAAAGCGATTCGCAATCTGAACGCCTGCGTTGAACTGGACAGCGCCTTTTATGAAGCCTATTTAGGATTAGGTGCCTACAAATACTGGCGCAGCACCAGGCTGAAAGCGGTTTTATGGCTGCCCTTTTTAAAAGATCAACGGGCCGAAGGCATTGCGGATCTAAAGCGGGCATTACGCAGCTCCACTTACGGGCGCTACATGGCCCTGCACCAGCTCATTTACATCTTAATCGATGCCAGACGCTACAAGGAAGCCTTGAAGTACGCCACAGAAGCCATTGCCCGTTTTCCGCAAAGCCAGTTCATGTGGTGGGCCTATGCTCATGTCTATTACAAAAGTCATGATTACCCGCAAGCCATTAAAGCCTATCAAAAATTGTTGCAACTCATCGAACACCATCCGCAAAGCAATCCATCGCATTGGTTGGATTGTCAACTACGCATTGCTGAACTTTACGAGCGACTGGGACAAAAGACACAGGCCAGACAAATTGCGCGCCAAATCCTTGCCCGAAAAGCGCAATTTCCGGACACCCCTAAAAACCACGAACGACTGGACCGCGTTG
>NZ_JBSMDE010000015.1:0-33134 GCF_056497305.1 Caldithrix sp.
AGCACAAAGATTTCAAAAAAAATAAAATTTGTTGACATGTAAGGCTAGGACTCATCAAAGCGGCACAATTTGCTCCCCCTTCCCTTTATTAAAAGAAGGGAAGGGGGCCGGGGGGTTAGGATCTTCAGCATTAAAATTTTCGCATCCCGCTTTAGCGGGATAGATCTTTTGAAGGAAGTATTCTAAGGCAGCAAAGCCGCAACCAAAAACATTTTCACAATGATTTAAGCAAGCACAGAAAGCCCAGAGCAGTCACAAAGGGCGCAATAAAGTAATTTTAAATTAAAAATTACGGATTACGAATTAAAAATTAATTGTGAAAGGACAAGTGTTGCTCAAGAGGTTGAAAACAATGCCGGCATGTCATTCTGATCCCGCTTTAGCGGGAGAAGAATCCCTTACACTGGCAGACCATTCGCAGGCGCAACGTAATTCGAGCTTCAGCTCGAGACGTTTGTAAGAGCGAAGCATTTTTGCAAATTTTTGCTCAAGAGCAATTTTAACTTGCACACAAAGAGGCTGCTCTAATTGGAACCATCTTCAGGAAAATGCTTCGCCCTTACACCTGACAACAATTCCTCCGCTTTGTACCGCCAGAACGGGGCATCGGTCGAAATGACAATTTGGAGGCTCGTTCTATCTGCCATTCTGAATCCCCGCGTCAAACGTAACTCGAGCTTTAGCGCGAGCCTTTCTTCGCTCTGTCCCGAGACAGTCGGGGCATTGGTTGAAATGACACTTAATGTGCTACAAGCGCAGCGCAGGCTTTAAGCCTGCGCCTACCGACCGATTGAATTTCCTTCTCACCAGCCGCCCTTAATAAAAGCCATCTTTTTTAAACAATGGTTCACGCCAGTTTGCGTATTTTCTTTAACCTTTCTTTTTTGGCCTTGAGGTTGAAAAAATGGCCCATGACCGTTAAATTAATTTTCCAATTACAGAATCTTTAACCAGCGGTGTGTATTTTGAAGGCAAAAAAGCAAGTAAGCGCTGACCTGTACCGTTTTGATCAGAAGTACTGGCAGTCTGGCATCCGACATCTTTGCGGCATTGACGAAGCCGGTCGCGGACCGCTGGCCGGCCCGGTTGTGGCCGCTGCGGTAATTCTGAATCCTGCTTTAAACATGCCAGAGATTAATGATTCAAAAAAATTAAGCGCTGTTCAACGGGAGCAACTGGCTTTACAAATCAAGGAAGTGGCGCTGGACTGGGGACTGGGGCTGGCCACAGTGCAGGAGATTCAGCAACTCAACATTTTAAAAGCCACCTTTCTGGCCATGCAGCGCGCTCTGGAGCAGTTAAGACTGGAACCGGATTTTTTGATAATCGATGGTCGGGATTTCCCTCAGCTTTTCAAGCGCGAATTCAGCCGACCGTTGAAAGGGCAGGCCGTAGTGGGCGGCGATCATCTGTCGCAGACCATTGCTGCGGCCAGCATTCTGGCCAAAGTACACCGCGATCAACTGATGAAAGATTACGCTGTTCAATATCCGCAATACGGATTCGAAAAACACAAGGGCTATGCCACGCCGGAGCATCGCCGTAAAATTCTGGAATTGGGGCCCTGTCCCATCCACCGGCAGCGTTTTTTACGAAGATTATTGAATGGCCAGACCAATCTTTTTACGAACAATGTTTAGGAGAGTATGAAAAAGAAACACGTCTTCCTTACCGGTTTTATGGGCGCTGGCAAATCGCGCATTGGCAAACAACTGGCTGCTTTGCTGCATTGGCCATTTGTCGATTCAGACCAAGAGATTGAACAACAAACCGGCAAAACGGTGCGCCAGATTTTTGAGCAGGACGGTGAAACGCTGTTTCGAAAATGGGAAAAAGAGATGATTGAGCACATCTGTAACCGTAGACAACCTCTGGTGATTGCCCTGGGGGGCGGCGCACTGAACGATCCTCAAACCTTTGAACGGGTGCATCAAAGCGGGTTGGTCATCTACCTGAAAAGTTCGCCGCAGGCCATCCTGAAACGTGTGGCCCATTCAAAGAAACGCCCTTTACTGGACGTCCTGGATGAGCGTAACAAAGAGGGCATTTTATTGCAACGCATCGGCCAGTTGCTCAATCAGCGCGAAGCGCTCTACTTAAAGGCAGACATTGTGTTTGAGCGCGACGGCCTGGAAGCGGAACAGGTGGCCGAAAAATTACAACAGCAAATTGAAATGTACTGGAAAGAACAGCATGGATAGAATTGACATTACCCTGACTCACAGCCAATACCCCGTCTTTATCGGCAAGGGCATCTGGCAGCAATTTGGTTCAGTGTTAAACGATTTTTACCAGGGGAGGCAAATCGCAGTCATCAGTAATGAGACCATCTGGCAACTGCATGGGGACAAAATCGAGAGCCAGTTGCCGCCAGAGGCCAAAACGTTAATCCTTTTCGTCCCCGATGGCGAGCAGGCCAAATTATTCGATGAATTGCAAAAGATCTGGACGCAACTCCTTGAAAATCGTTTTGAACGCGGCAGCCTGATCATTGGTTTTGGCGGGGGCGTGGTGGGCGATCTGGCCGGTTTTGTGGCAGCCACCTTTTTACGGGGCGTAGATTTTGTGCAGTATCCAACCACCTTACTGGCCCAGGTAGATAGCAGCATTGGGGGCAAGGTGGGCATCAATCACCCCCTGGGCAAAAATTTAATCGGCGCCTTTAAGCAACCGTTGTTTGTGTTCAGCGATGTGCAGCTGTTGCAAACTCTGCCAGCGGCCGAGGTACGCTGTGGACTGGGCGAGGTCATTAAATACGGACTGGCGCTGAACCGCTCGTTGTTTGGCTATCTGGAGCAAAATCTTGGAGCGGCTTTGCAACAGGACGAAGCGGTATTACACTACCTGGTACGGGAGTCGGCTAAAGAAAAGGCCCGCGTGGTCATGGCCGATGAAAAAGAGGCCAATTTGCGCATGGTGCTGAATTTCGGGCACACGTTTGGCCATGCCCTTGAAGCGGATTTTCAATTTAAGAACCTGAAGCACGGCGAGGCGGTCATTCTGGGTATGAAATGCGCCTTACAGTTTGCAAAAGTCAATGGCATCTTAGCTCCATCAGAATTTGAGCGCGCTTTGCAATTGCTGAATCGGGTGCCGCTCCCTTTTCAGAGAAGAGAGCTTGACCTGCAACGTCTGGTGCAGCGTATGACCCTGGACAAAAAAGTGAAAGGCGGGAAAATTCGCCTGGTGCTGATTGAACAAATCGGGCGCCATCTCTTTTACCAGGTGGAAGATCAGAATTTGTTGCGGGAAGCCTTCGAGATTTTAATAGAGGAAGATTAATGCGCGTAACCTTTTTAGGAACCGGAACATCGGGCGGCGTACCGGTCATTAATTGTGATTGTGCGGTTTGTCGTTCTACGAATCCTAAAAATAAACGCCTGCGCTGTTCGGTGATGGTCGAGGTCCAGGGCAAACATCTGTTGATCGATACTTCCATGGACATGCGGCAGCAGCTTTTGCGCCACCGTTTTCCCAAAATCGATGCCATCCTGTACACGCACGGCCACGCCGATCATATTTTCGGGCTGGATGAAATCCGGCGGTTCAATTATCTGCTCAAAAAACGGATTCCGGCTTACGGAAACCAGGAAACGCTGGATCGGCTGGCTAAAATTTTTGATTATGCCTTTCAGGGAGACGGAAAGCAGGTGCAGCCCGGAATACCAAATTTAACCGCTCACCTGCTGGAAACCACCACAGAAATCGAAGGCATTCCGGTGACGCCCATTCCTTTAATTCATGGCCAGGGGCGCACTTTCGGTTACCGGATTGGCAACTTTGCCTATTGCACGGATGTTAAAATCATTCCTGAGGAGAGCTATGCTCTGCTCAAAAACCTGGATGTGCTGGTCCTGGATGCCCTGCGTGAAAAACCGCATCCTTCGCACCTGTCGTTGAGTGAAGCGATGGCAGCGGCAGAGAAGATCGCGGCTAAAAAAACCTATTTTACGCACATGAACCACATTATCGATTACGATCGTCATAGCTGCTTATTGCCGGAAAACATGGCCTTTGCTTATGACGGCCTGGTGTTGGACTTAATATAGAGGAGTCAAGCCCATGAAAATATTGGTAATTCACGGACCGAACCTCAACCTATTAGGGCATCGCAAGCCCGAGGTTTACGGCAGCCAGACTCTGGAACAGATCAATCGGAAGATTGAAAGCCACTTTCCTGAGCTACAATTTGAGTTTTTTCAGAGTAATCACGAAGGGGAAATCATTGATATGATGCAGATGGCCGTTGAGGCCACGGAGGGCATTGTGCTCAATGCCGGCGCTTTAACGCACTATTCGTACAGTTTGCGCGATGCCATCGAGGCGCTGACCATCCCTGTGGTGGAGGTGCATCTGAGCAACATCTTTGCCCGCGAAACCTTCCGCAGGCACTCAGTCATCTCTGAAGTCTGCCTGGGCACTATCAGCGGTTTTGGGACCTACAGTTACATTCTGGGGGTGTCAGCATTAAAAGAACATTTGAAACAGTGACCGTTTCCCATGATCAATCACATTAAAAATCTGGCCAGACATTCCTCAGTTTACACCATCAGTACGTTCGTTCAGCGCGCGCTGGGGTTTGTCATGCTGCCTATTTACACCGATCCCACCTACCTGACTTCGCGCAGTGAATATGGTGATTTAGCGCTGGTTTACACCTTTACAGCCTTTATGACCATCATCTATCTGTACGGCATGGACGCAGCCATTTTACGCTATTTCTTCTTGGGGAAATATCGGCGCGAAGAGGTCTATTCGACGGGTTTCTGGTCGGTTTTGTTCAATGCCCTCCTGCTCTCCTCACTCATCTTTTTGCTGGCGCCCCATCTGGGTAGATTTGTCTTTGGGCATGTTAAATATGCCCATCTGATTAAGGTCACGGCTTTCATTCTGCTTTTCGATTCGATTGGCAATTTGCCCTACCTTGTTTTAAGGGCCCAAGAAAAGTCGGTGCATTATTCTCTGTTCCGCGTCGGCCGTTTTTTGCTGGAATTGATCTTCAACATTGTTTTTGTCGTCTATTTGAAAAAAGGAGTGATGGGCATTCTGTACGCCAACCTGATCGCCTCGGCCATTAATCTGCTGGCCATGCTGCCCTTTCAGGCTAAATATCTGAGACCGGCCTGGGACGCATCGGTGCTTAAAACATTGCTCCTTTTTGGCTTGCCCATGATTCCCAATGGCGTGGCCTATTTGACGGTTGAAGTGAGCGATAAATTTTTGATGCGTTTTCTGTTGAACAAAGATCTGCTGGGATTGTACAGCGCCAATTACAAATTTGGCTCCATATTGCTTTTAGTCGTAATTGCTTTTCGGAATGCCTGGCAGCCCTTTTTTCTAAAACTGGCCAAAGAAGAGAACGCCAAACAGATCTATGCCCGGGTT
Organism: Caldithrix sp.; assembly: GCF_056497305.1. Lineage (NCBI taxonomy): Bacteria > Pseudomonadati > Calditrichota > Calditrichia > Calditrichales > Calditrichaceae > Caldithrix > Caldithrix sp. The sequence goes on from NZ_JBSMDE010000015.1 coordinate 5,386, forward strand.
CTAACCTATTTCTCGCTGCTCGGCGCCTTTCTCATCGTGAGCGCCAGCTTTTTCATTGAATATCTGTTAAAAATTCCACTGGGCAGCAACCGCCATTTGATGAACACGCCTTACTGGCCGGGCATTAAAATCATTCCCATCGTGCTGTCAGCCTATTTTTTTTATGGCATCTACGTAAACCTGACCGTAGGCGTTTACATCAAGAAAAAAACACAATTAATGGCCCTGTTTACCGGATTAGCGGCGATTACCAATGTGGCCAGCAATTTCTACCTGATGCCGCATTTTGGCATTATGGGAGCGGCCGTGGCCACCCTGCTGAGTTACCTGGTGATGGCCATTACCATTTTTATCGCCAATCAAAAAATTTATTACGTACCGTACGAATACGGACGCTTGCTGTTTGTGCTGCTCTATCTGACCTCCATGTTAACCATTCTCTACGCTCTAAAGCCCATGTGGTACGTACGCCTTTTGCTAATTTTGCTCACCCCTGTCTGTTTTTACCTGTCCCGTTTTTTCCGCCGCGAAGAGCTGGCTGTTTTGCTGAACCTATTGAAAACGGTTAAAGGGGGAACGCGGTGAGATTTCTTCAGGTTTTTGTCAGGATTTTGCTACTGCCCTTTTCTTTGCTCTACGGAATAGGGGTCGAGCTAAGGAATCTCCTGTTTGCCCTCAATGTGCTGCCGGTGTACCGCTCTTCTCTGCACGTGATTTCTGTGGGAAATTTAATAGCCGGAGGCACAGGTAAAACGCCGTTTACCATCTGGCTGGCCAATCAGTTGCTTTCGGAGTACAGCCTGGCCATTGTCAGTCGCGGTTACAAGAGGCAGAGCAAAGGCCTGCAGGTGGTAGCCCATCAGGGCCGGTTGCTGCTCTCTGCTGCGGAGTCAGGGGATGAGCCCTTTTTGCTGGCCCGCAAGGTACCCCGGGCCACCGTAATTGTGGCAGAGAAGCGAAAAGAGGCCCTGCAATGGCTCGAAAATCAGAACGCGGCCCAGGTGGTCATTCTGGATGATGGGTTTCAGCATCGCTATGTTCATCGCGATGTCGATCTGTTGTTATTTAAAACAAAAACGCAGTTCCTGGCCAATTTTATGCTGCCCAGCGGGACATGGCGCGAATTCCCATGGCATGTCCGAAGGGCGCATTTTGTGGGCTTACCTCAAAAGCAATACCTGCCCTTTGTACAGCGCCAGCGTCAGTTCCATGTCAGCGTTTCCAGCCAACACCTGATTGATTGCCGGTTTCAGAAGGTTCGGCCAGTCAGCGATCTGGCTGGTCGGCCTGTGGTCGCTTTTGCCGCTATTGCCCGGCCACAGCCCTTTTTTCAGACACTAAAAGCACATGGCTTGCAGGTAATAGAGACCTTTTCCTTTAAAGATCACCACTCCTATTCCCAGAAAGATGTAGAAGCAATGGTGAACTTCTGTCGCGAGCGAGAGTTAAACTATTTGATTTGCACCGAGAAAGATCTGGTTAAAATTTGTGAATTGATAGAGGCGCAGCCCAACAACTTCTTGCAAGGAATAAATATTTTGGCTCTGGATTATCAGTTGCAGGTTCAGGAACAAGCGGTGCTGTTGAGAGAGATCAAAAAACTATTGACAAAAAATTAAAATCATATTATATTAGTGATTCAATGAGAACGCGGGGTGGAGCAGTCAGGTAGCTCGTTGGGCTCATAACCCAAAGGTCGCAGGTTCGAATCCTGCCCCCGCTACTAAGCACAATAGGGTGGTCGTAACGATCACCCATTTTTTTGATGGCGGCGTAGCTCAGCTGGCAGAGCAGAGGAATCATAATCCTCGTGTCCGGGGTTCGAGTCCCTGCGCCGCTACTTTTTTTTATTAGGATAATCCTGAGAAAAAACATTGATCAAGCGCTTTAAGTCCTTTTGTTTTGCCAACCAGCTTTTCTCTCCCAGGGATTTAATCTTTGTCGCTTTGTCGGGCGGTATGGATTCCATGGCTTTATTACACGCCTTTTTACAAATTAAAGAAGAATTTAAACTGGATGTTCGCGCCGTGCACATCAATCATGGTCTGCGTGGAGCAGAGGCCGATAGCGATGAACGCTTTGTTCGTCAGCAGTGTGAGAAACTTGGTGTGCCCCTGGTGGTGCGCAGGCTACAGCTGCAAAACAAACGCGATGAACAGGCCTTGCGCCAGGTCCGTTACGCAGCATTTGAGCAGGCTCTGGCTCCGTTTCCTCAGGCTAAAATGGCAACCGGGCATACCTTGAATGATAATGTGGAAACGGTTCTCATGCGTCTGGCCAGGGGTTCGTCTTTAAAAGGCCTTAGCGGCATTCCCTTAAAACGCGGGCCTTACATCAGGCCATTTTTATTTCTGGAACGAAAAGCGATCCGTCAATTTGTTGAACAGAATCGCATCCCCTTTGTGGAAGATGCGACAAACCGGGATTTGCAATACACGCGAAACCAGATTCGCCATCGCTTGCTGCCCGTTTTTACGGAAATCTTTGGCCCACAGGTATGGCAAAACATAGCCAGGAGCATTCAAAATTGTAACGCCTTTTACCATCTGTTTGAAGAAGAGAGTCGGTCAAAGTTTGGGCAACTGGTTCAATCTGAGGGCGAAACCCTGAGTGTGGAAACAAAAAAATTCCTGGCATTACATCCGCTGTATGCCAGGCAAATTCTAAGTTATTGTATTTCTAATTATTATGCGTTAAATTATTCTATTACGGATTCGCAATGGGGCGAGATTTCTAAATTTGTTCAAACGGCGCGTACTGGGGCCAGGCTAGCTCTTAAAAAGGATTTGATCTTAGTAAAAGAGCGGGAACGCATCCGGTTTGTCAGGGAACCAGATGAAACAAACACCGTTCTAAGGTTAGACAAAAATAGTCGTGTTGAGCTGGGCAACTGGCAGATCGAGATTATTGAAACAGAAAAAGATAAAATTGCTTTTTCTCAAAATCCTGATATTGAATTCATTTGCGGAGATCGATTAACGTTCCCCCTGCTGGTTCGCAGCTGGAAAGCAGGCGATCGCTTTTACCCCCTCGGTCTGGGGAAAAGTCAGAAATTAAAAGCATTTTTTATCAACCAGAAAATTGAACGACTGCAAAAACGCCACATTCCCATTTTATTAAACGGGAATGAAATCGTGTGGATTTGCGGTTATAGATTGGATCAACGTTACCGGATTACAGATGATTGTAAAACGGTGTTTAAGGTGCAAATAAAAAGAAAGAAAGAAGCAGAAAATGAAGAGAGTATTTAATGATCAGTCGGAAATTGTCCCCGAAAATTACCATATCCTGATTCCGGAAGCGACCATTGAAAACAGATTACGTGAATTGGGGCAGCAGATCAGCGATGACTTTAGAGGCAAGAAACCCATCTTGATTGGCATTTTGAATGGCAGTTTTATTTTCTTAGCCGATTTAATCCGCAATCTCGATATCGATCTGGAGGTCGATTTTTTAAGGATTTCCAGCTACGGAGACGGGCGCGAATCTTCGGGGCACATTAAGATTTTAAAACCCCTCAGCGCGGATATTAACGGTCGGCACGTGATTGTGGTGGAAGATATTGTCGATTCCGGTTTGTCGGTACAGTTTCTGGAAAAGATGCTTTCGGCATTTAATCCTGCGCAATTAAAGTTTGTAACCTTGCTCAATAAACCATCCAAAAACATTGTTGATGTAAAGATCGACTATGTAGGTTTTGAAATCGAAGATAAGTTTGTTGTGGGTTATGGACTTGATGACGCCCAGCTCAAAAGAAATCTAAGGTCAATTTATTTTATCGAATAAGTACTGAAAGGAATGATAAAGAAGATGGACAATAATAATAAGAATAAAAAAAATGTGGATCGTAAAAAGCCATCTCCAAATAATAACGACGAATTTCAGTGGAAAAAGGCCTCTAAAACAGGTTTGATCTGGATTCTGATCCTGCTGGCCGCCTTAGCGTTTAGTACGTTGTGGCCGGACAACCGCCCCAATGAGGTGGAGGTGCCTTACAACGAATATGTGCGGCTTTTACGCAACAAGCTGATCCGTGAAGGAGAGGTCACGCTGAAAGATAATAAATTCCGTGGCGTATTAATCGAGCAGATGCCCGTACGCAGCGTGAAAGGGGGTACCCGTAATGCGCGTTATATTAAAACCATCTTACCCTTTGTCGATAGCGATGTGATTAAAGATTGGGAAGACCACGGCGTCAAGATCAGTTTTGTGGAGCCGCCAAGCGATTGGACCATTCTGTTGATCAATATTTTGCCCTGGGTTTTGATCATAGGTGTGTGGGTCTTTTTTGCCAAGAGGATGCAGGGAGGCGGCGGCAGTTCGCGCGGAATCTTTAATTTTGGTAAAAGTAAGGCCAAGCTGCTAACCAAAGATAAAATCAACGTTACCTTTGACGATGTGGCCGGTTGCGACGAAGCCAAAATGGAGCTTCAGGAGATCATCGAGTTTTTAAAAGATCCACGCAAATTTACGCGTCTTGGGGGCAAAATTCCCAAAGGCGCATTGCTTCTGGGCCCTCCTGGAACCGGTAAAACATTGCTAGCCAAAGCCGTGGCCGGAGAAGCGGGCGTACCCTTCTTTAGCATGAGCGGCGCGGATTTTGTTGAAATGTTTGTCGGAGTGGGCGCCAGCCGCGTTCGCGACTTGTTCGAAATTGGTCGTAAAAATGCGCCCTGCATTATTTTTATTGATGAAATCGATGCTGTAGGGCGGCATCGCGGTGCGGGCCTGGGCGGTGGACACGATGAACGGGAACAAACCTTAAATCAGTTGCTGGTGGAGATGGATGGCTTTGACACACAGGAAGGGGTCATTCTGATCGCAGCGACCAACCGGCCGGATGTGCTGGACGCAGCCCTTTTACGTCCCGGACGCTTTGACCGCCAGATCGTGGTCGATCGGCCCGATGTACGGGGCCGGGAAGGCATCTTAAAAGTGCACACCAGAAAAGTGCCTCTGGATAGTTCGGTCGATCTTGAAGCGCTGGCCAAAGGTACCCCAGGTCTCTCTGGCGCCGACCTGGCCAATCTGGTGAACGAAGCCGCTTTACTGGCTGCCCGTAAAAACCGCAAAAAAGTGACCATGGCCGATTTTGAAGAAGCTAAAGACAAGATCATGATGGGCATGGAGCGGAAATCAATTTTAATCAGCGATGAAGAAAAAAAGATTACGGCCTATCATGAATCGGGACACGTGCTGGTGGGTAAGCTGACTCCCGGTACTGACCCTGTTCATAAAGTAACCATCATCCCCCGCGGTCGGGCGCTGGGCGTTACAGCCTATCTGCCACTGGATGAACGACACACCTATTCCAGAGAATACCTGGAAGGCATGTTAACCCAGTTGTTGGGAGGAAGGGCTGCTGAAAAACTGGTCTTTAACCAGTTGACAACCGGCGCCGGTAACGACATCGAACGGGCTACGGATCTGGCTCGTAAAATGGTGTGCGAATGGGGCATGAGCGAGAAAATGGGCCCGGTTACCTTTGGTAAAAAAGAACAGGAGATCTTCTTAGGGCGCGAGATTGCCCAGCATCGGGATTACAGTGAACGCACGGCAGAGGAGATCGACGAAGAAGTTCGTCGGATTGTACGCGATGCTGAAGTCCGGGCTGAGAATTTGCTTAAGGAGAACATAGATAAGCTGCATGCCCTGGCCAACGCTCTGCTGGAATTCGAAATATTGGATGGGGAACAGATTGATTTGATTCTCAAGGGCGAAAAGATCGAAAAACCGGCTTTTGCCGCCAAAGACGAAGACACCATGCCCAAACCAAGGAAACGATCGCGCAAGAGCAAAGCGCAGGAATCCGCAGAGCTGACACCGCCCTCATCCGAAGAAAAGAGCGCTCAAAGCAGTGGCCCGGCAGCTGAGGATAAAACCCAGGGAAGAAGCGACACAACCACAAATTCCTGATGAAATAGGCCGCAACGCTCTGGCAGGTCTCCAATTCCGGATATCGGCCAAGACATGGTCCATCGCCTTTTCATCCGATTTTTGAAAAATTTCAACTTCTCTGAATGTCGTTGTGTGTGTCAGGCAAATTCCAGGTCGTTTTTGGTGGAATTCTGGAAGTAATTCCAATTTGGTTCCGGCAACTGATGAGCAAAAGGACGAGAGCCAATTAAAAATTAAACGTTTGTGAGGTGGATATGGACGGCATCATTTCATTCCTCTCTTCCGGCATTCCAGGCGGTATCTTTCTGCTTTTGATCGCTGGATTTATCTTAAACCTGACGCTTATTTTCTTAAAAAGTTCGGAACTAATGTCTGCGGACACCTGGAAGAAGAATCTAATTGTTTACAATCTTGTTCTTGTGCTGCTTTACGTGGCCCTCTGGTTTTTAACCCAACCTCCCAAACCACAGGAACGGATCGTTGTTTTACCGACCAGACAAAACAATATGCTTAAACTGAACGGAGAGGCCTTTGTGCTGTCCGAAGCCCTGCAACAGGCTGGACGTGATAATACCGTAGATCGCTACTTGCTTCACCGCTGGCAATGGCTATATGAAACGATCCGGCCTGAGCTGAGGAACGATTACCAATTCTGGAAAAGAACCGCGCGGGCCCTGGAAGCGAAATTTATCATCAGATCTAACATTAAGGATGGGCGCATGGAGTGCGAGATTCTGGATGTGGAGGAGGGGAAATCCTTCCCTGTGGAGGGCGCTGTTGAGCAAAATCCCGGGCGGTTCGTGCAGGCCATCCATGAGCATCTGGGGTTGTTTAAAGAAGCGCCGGTAATTCCGCAGGTGGACCGATCGTTGCTGGAAGCGCAAGTTGCCCTGCTAAACAAAGAGTACGATCGGGTGCTGCCGTTACTCGATGATCGGGATGATATCGGGGCCCAAACGCTAAAGGCTGCGGTGTACGTGGAAAGAGGATTGATGGTCGATGTCGATCAGGAGCGGGCCAAATACGTGCCGGTTGAAAATCCATATTTTAACCAGGCCAAACGACTATTGCGACCTATCATTATGGAACGCAAAGACACGCCGCAAATCGATCTTCTGATGGGCCGCATGTTCATCCGCGAAAAAGAGTACACCACGGCGGAAATGTTCCTGAAAAAGGCCTATGTGCAGGATCCTGAAAATTGTCGCATTCATTACAGCTTAAGCTTTTTGTTACCCGATCGGCTAAAGGACATCGGCTACCAGAGCAGACTGGATATCCTGAAAAGAGCCATCACACTCGATCCCGGCTACCGCGATGCCGTTTACGCTCTGGCTAACGAAATTTATCTGTCGGGGCGGGGAACTCTGGGCTCCATTCAGGAGGCCATCCAGATAATCAACCACTTTCTGGAAATCCATCCTCAGGACCCGGAGATGAGAAGTTTGTTGGGCACTCTGTACATCAAAACCAACCATGCTGAAAAAGCTTTACCTATTTTTGAAGCTTTGTTCAAGGAGTTTCCGCAGGATTCCGATTCTTATTACAATTTGGGCGTTTGCTATTACATGTTAAGGCAATACGATAAGGCTCTGGAATATTTCAGAACAGCCATTCGCATGGATCAAAATCTCGATTCCTATTTGTACATGGGCATGATCTACAAAAAAATGGGGCAGCCGGATTCGGCGCTGAAATATTTCCGTGAACGCGTGGCCCGCAAAACGGGCGACGATGATGTTTACGCCCGCGAAGCGATGACTGGAATTCGACAAATTCTGATTCAACAATGGGAACAAAAACATGGAACTAAGGCCGATTCTGCTCAATAGCAGACAACGCATCGAGGAGATCAATCAGCAATTTAATCTGCACATCCCTGTTTTTTTTGAGGGGCGATGGTTGTTTAAACTGTCCGAATGTTCGGCCAGTGAGCGACAAGCATTCGCTTCATTAATCCACAAAAATGTATTTGCCTGGCAGGCTTTGATCAATGACCGGGAAATCTTTTTAATCCCGGATGAGTTACAAATAGCGGGTTTAAAATCGGCAAAAAGGGAATCAGCCATTGTTAAGGAGCTGGTTGGCTGGTTGGAATGGCAGGAGAATCCACATAAGCCTGTGTGGTCAACGCAACATGGTTTACTCGATTTTAATCAGGGGCCCTTTATTATGGGAATTCTGAACGTTACACCTGATTCTTTCAGTGATGGGGGACGGTTTTACGATCTGCAGGCTGCGGTAGACAGTGCGCTGCTGATGGAGGCAGAAGGGGCCTCTATTATTGATGTGGGCGGCGAATCGACCCGACCAGGCGCAGAGCCGATTCCCGAGCAGGAAGAATTGCAGCGTGTGATTCCGGTCATTGAAAAATTACGTCAGAACTCCGACGTTCTGATTTCTGTTGACACGTACAAAAGCAAAATTGCCGAAGCGGCTTTGCAGGCCGTAGCAGACATCGTAAATGATATTAGCGGGGCGCAGTTTGATGCCAATATGGCCAGAGTGGTCAAAAAGTATGATTGCCCGCTAATCATAATGCACATTAAGGGCCGGCCTAAAGATATGCAGAAAAATCCCTATTATGAAGATGTGGTTCAGGAAATCTTTGACTACTTCAGACAACGCGTGCAGGCCCTGGAAGCGCAGGGAGTTGAAAAAATCATGATCGATCCGGGGATCGGGTTTGGAAAAAGAGTCGAGGACAATTTGCATTTGCTTCGGGATTTAAAAGATTTTACTTTTCTGAAAAAGCCTGTTTTGATGGGAACATCTCGTAAGTCTTTTATTGGTAAAATCTTGAATCGAACGGTGGATGAACGGTTGTTTGGCAGTCTGGCTACGCAAATTTTAGCCGTGCAGAACGGAGCGGATGTGGTGCGGGTGCACGACGTTCAGGCCACGCACGATGCGCTCAGGATGTTAAAAGCGGTTTGTCATATTGAGAGTAACTGATGCTTTTTAAAATTGGTTTTATTCCGGTAACCATCATCGATATCATTGATATCGCCATCGTCACCGCCATCTTTTATCAGCTTTATCAGTTTTTAAAGGGTAGTGTGGCCATCCGCATGTTTACCGGGTTGCTGGTCATTATTGTCATTTCTATGATTGGCGAATTGTTAGGCATGAGCGCGCTTACCTGGATCATGTCCAGTCTGAAGACCGTCTGGGTGTTGGCCTTTGTCATCTTGTTTCAGCCGGAGTTACGTCGTCTGCTGGTTTTTGTTGGGCAGAGCCGTTTAATCCGCAAGATTGTTAAGGTCGGAAACTTAGAATTTATCGACGAAATTGTTCAGGCGGTGATGGAGCTGTCCCGTAAAAATTTTGGGGCCCTGATCATCATCGAGCGAGATATGAGTCTGAAATCCATTATTGAAACCGGGATTACGCTACAGGCCAAGGTTTCCAAACAACTCATCAGCTCGGTTTTTAATCCCCGTTCTCCTTTACATGACGGGGCCCTGGTCATCCAGAATGATATTCTGGTGGCCGCCAAAACGGTGTTGCCCCTGTCTCAGAATCCATCGCTCGATCCGGCCCTTGGGATGCGCCATCGGGCGGCCCTCGGTCTTTCCGAACAGAGCGATGCGCTGGTCATTGTCGTTTCGGAAGAAACAGGCATGATTTCCATTGCGGAAAATGGTAAATTAGTTCGGGGATTGACAGAGAGCATGTTGCGTAAAAAATTGAATGAGGTATTTACTCCTAAACCTCAGGGTAAAATCACCCGATTCTTCTCATTATCGACGGAATAAAACATGGTAGATCGTAAGACGATGAAAATACAATTCAATATCCGCTGGTTACTCATCATAATGCTGGCTCTGCAAGGGATTTTAATGGCCTCCCAGATAGAAATTAAAATCCTTGAGCAAAGCGATCGCTTTGTGCATTTAAAAGCGGTATTGCCAGAGCCCGAATGGGTTGATGAAAGAAATGCGGTTTCTGCCGCTTTGCCGGAAGCTGCCTACACCTATGATGATAACGGCCATTTGATTCCTGTGGTGATCCGCTTTCTGAACTTGAGCCTGGATCATAACACTACTTTGAGCGTGATTTCCCAAAAAACGCGTGTCAAAACAATTAGCAAGCCGTATGCTCGCCAAACCATTTCGGAAAAGGTCCAGAACCAGGCCGGACAAAACTGGGCCGAAGTAAAGTACCTGGGTCTTATGGCCGGATATCCTGTGTTTGCTCTGCGTATCTATCCGGTGCGCGTTACCGCAGACCACAAGCGGGCGCAAATTCTTGAGTCCATTGAGCTGATGATCGGCAAAAAAAATAGCACGGCAACCCCCTCTCTTCAAAAAACAGGGCAACGTCGAGCTCTGTCGAATCTGTTAAAAACAATGGTGATCAATGCCAATCACCAATTGTACCCGGCTCAGCGATCACTGCAAACCGCGGCTGTCCGGAGTAAAAGTTATTCGGAAGATAAGTTGCGTGACTGGCAGCAAATTCTCAAAAACGAAGTCATTTACAAACTGAGTGTATTTGAAGAAGGCCTGTATCAGGTTACCTATGAAGACCTGTTAAAAGCGGGCTTTCCGGTGGAGCGCGTTGATCCGCAGCAATTGCACCTTTATTGTAAGGGGGCCGAGGTCCCCATCTACTTTAAAGGGGAACATGACCATCGCTTTGATGAGAAAGATTATTTCGAATTTTGGGGTGAGCGCAACGAACGAACTTTTCAAAAGCAATTCCCTGAACTGTATTCCGATCCTTTTTCAGATGAAAATGTTTACTGGCTGGTTTATGAAGGGGAACGGGGCATAAGGTATCTGGAAGAGAGCGGGGGCATCAGTTCATCGGCCAATCAAATTGTCATCAGCCCCTTTGCCTTTAGAGATACCCTGCACATCGAAAAGAACAGCGTAGCTCACAAATTCGGTCATTCCCCGGAGCTGGTCAATCGTCCAGCCTATGAAATCGACAGCTATTATTTTGATGGAGGGATTTCTGCGCCGGGCGGGGTAGGCTATGATTTTGTGATTCCACATCCGGCAGACTATGGCGCGCAAGTAGTAGTCAAAGCCATGTTCCGCGGGAAATCATTTTTTGATAGTCAGACCAATCCCCTGGAGGGGCACAAAGTCACGCTTAAATTGCGGGGCAAGGGCAATCTGGCTCATCTGGTCGGGGTGGTGCAACCAGACGATGGCTGGAAAGATCAGAACCTGTGGATGATTACCAATGCTGATTCGGCGGTTAAAATCGATCAAAGCGCTTTAAACGATGGGCTGAATCGCCTGGAAGTGGATATGTTCCAGAGCGGGGTCACTGATATTGTGGTTCTAAATTGGTTTGAAGTGAGCTATTTACGAAAATATGAGGCCTACAACAACTATTTAAAATTTCATGTGGACCGGGACTTCTTCGACGGGCGTTACATTAAGTTAGGCGATCGAATTCAGTTTAATATTGATGGCTTTAGCCGCAAGGATATCGAAGTTTACAAAATCGGCATCAGTAAAATAACCAATGTGGATGTAAAGCCTGTTAAAAATGAAGAGAATAATCAGTTCTCTTATGGCATTAGTTTCCAGGATGAGGTGGTTGACCCGGCTACGAAATACGTCGCTTTAACCAGCGATCAGAAGAAAACGGTGAGTAAAATTGAACTCTACCGACCCTGGAAAAGTGAGACCCCGCAATTGAGTTTGACAGACCAGAGTAATAAAGCCGATTATTTAATCATCACCCATGATCTGTTTAAAAATGAATGCCAGCATTTACAGGAATTGAAAGCCGGGCAGGGATTTGTTCCGGAAATCGTCACTGTACGCGATATTTACGATCAATTTAACTATGGAATAAAATCGCCCCTGGCCATTAAACACTTTATCCGCTATGTCTATCAAAACTGGGATCAGCAAAGGCCGCTGGAATATGTGGTTCTTGTGGGCGACGCCTCGTTTAATTATCGTTCGCCCGATGACCTGGTTCCAACTATTTTCTACAATACCGTCAAATTTGGTTCTGCTGAAAGCGATTACCAGTACGCCCTGTTGGAGGGCGACGACTACCTTCCCGAAATCATTGTAGCCCGTTTGCCGGTAAGTTCCGTTTTTGAACTGCAAAACTATCTCGACAAATTGGAAAACTATCCCGGTCAGCCTGCAGATAAGTGGATCAATCAGACGCTTTTTATTGCCGGTTACGACGGCACTCAGGAATATCTGACCAATAAGCCGGTATTCCGCACGCAGAATCTACGTTTAATCCAGCACAGAATTCCTCAGGCCCTGTTTACCGATCAGATCAACTCCATTGAAGATAAATCCAGAAATCCGGATGCGCATTTTGGCAGCAATCAGGATGTGATTAATGCCTTTAATCGTGGTTTGAGTTACATTAATTTTGTGGGCCATGGAGGCGGCGCCATCTGGGCCGATGCCGGATTGATGGGCCTGGATGATGTGGATCGCCTGGAAAATGGCTACCAGTTGCCATTCATTAGCAGCCTTACCTGTTTTACCGCCAGCTTTGCCAATGTGGGGCGATATTCCCTGGGAGAAAAACTCATCTTAAGCGAGCAAAAAGGGGCCATCGGTTTTCTGGGCTCTTCAGGTGTTGGCTGGATTTACAACGATTTTGCCATTGCCTGGAGCCTGCCCAACTATCTGTGGCATGGAAAATGGACATTTGGCCAGGCCATTAATTTAATGAAAATATTCTACCTGGCCAGCCCCTTTTACTACACCGAAGAAGGGCGATTCTACACATTCGGCTATGGTAGCATTAGTCATTCCCAGGTATCACAATACAATCTTTTAGGGGATCCGTCATTAAAAATGCCGCGGCCCGATCAGGATTTAACGGTTTCGGTAACGCCGCAGGTCGTTTTGCCTGGCGATTCTGTCCTTGTAAAAATTTCGGGCTCTCCTTCTCCAGCGGATTTGTTCCTTCAGGTTGCGGATGGACAGAACTACCTGGTGTTTGATCAGGAATTGTACGGAGTTCAGGCGCCTTATTCGATTTCGTTTCGTGTTCCTGAAGAGCTTAATCCACAACTTTTGCGTGTGAAAGCCTTTGCCACCAACCATACGCGGTGCGCCAGCGGTTTTGCGCAGATTGCTGTCAATCGGCCACTGATTAAAAAAGTGGAAACAGAACCCGCTGCCCCGCGGATTAACCAGAGCCTGGTGTTTAAGGTTTTTCTGCAGACGGATGAGGAGGTTCAACAGGTAATAATTAAAAACATGTTCGATGAGACCAGCTATGAAAATTACAATGTAAATCTCCCTCTGGCCCGTTTGAATGATTCCACTTTTGTCAGCCAGCCGTTTTCAGGATTTGGTAAGGGGGGCAACAAAATTTTTGATGTGGAATTAACCACCGCCAGTGGCAAAACCATCACCGAACATTGGAATAAGGTGTATGTGTTAGATCCCCGGCCAGATTTGCTGATCAAGGCCAACAGCCTTCAGTGGACAGGTAGTTCGCAATTGAAGCTGGCATTTGTGGTGCAGAATAATTCGTCGCAAAACGTGGAAAATACGACCGTCGCTTGTTTTGATGATGCTGTCTCGGCCACTGAGCCATTTGCCACCATGCAGCTATCATTATCGGCCCATCAGGAAAAAATGCTGGAAGCGGCTTTGCCAGAGAATCTGAGCTACCATCCCTACCATCAGATTAAAGTGGTGGTAGATTACGATTCGTTGCTGGAGGAAAAAGATGAAACCAACAATGTGTTGAGCGCCAGTTTATTTCAGAATTATCTGGTAATTACACCTGAGCTGGGCACCACGCTCGATGGGCAGACGCATCAGAAGGTACAAATTGACCATAACTGGTCGCTGGAAATACAGCCACAGGTGGCTAACAAAACACAGCTATTGAGTTTTGACCAGAAAGACATTCGGGCTCTGATCTTCAGATCGGCTCAACAGGATTTGAAATTTGTGCCCGGTGCAAACCAGGATGATACCCTTGGAGTGCAATTGCAGTTCAGCGGACAGCCCCTACCCACTCAACTTACCGTACGGATCGACTCCCTAAATGCAGGTTACGATACGCAACGAATCGCGCTTTACCGCTATGATCCAACTCTCAATGCCTGGACGGCGTTGTCCGGAGAATGGCAGGGATCGGAATTGAGCACAACGGTTTCGCTTTCCGGTACCTACGCCTTGTTCTTTACCACGGACACTCAGGAGCCATTGCTGGAAATTTCTGTCAATGGCCGCCCGTTAATCAGCAACATGCTGGTACCGCACAATCCGACTCTGGGAATTTTGCTGCAGGATGTTAACGGAGTCAATTATAAACAGTCGCTGACCCTAAAAATCGATGAAACAGAGATTATTAAGGATGGCCAGTTGCTGGATAAAACGGTTACCCTGCCGGACAGTGGGGCCAATGTCAAAAATGTGCAGCTTGCTTTCACTCCGGAATTGACGCCTGGCAAACACCGATTGTTTTTAAAAACTGCAGATGTTAACGGCAACGTCGCTCAAAAATCTGTTGATTTCACCGTGGCCGAAGGCTTTAATCTGATTGTTTATGGCAATTATCCCAATCCATTTAAAGAACAGACCATCATCTCCTATTACATAGAGAGCAACGAAGAAATTGAGCAATTAGACATAAAAATTTACACACTGTCGGGCCGGCTCGTACGCTCGCGCATGCTCGATTTGGATCCCACGGTTCTGGATGATAATGTGCTGGAGCCCAATTATCATGAACTGGTCTGGGATGGCACAGACGATGATGGGCAGCCCGTGGCCAATGGCGTCTATTTTGCCGTAATCAAAGGTAAGTACAAAGGCAAGACCATTAAAAAAATATTAAAGATGGCAAAACTACAATGAAGCATACGATATTCTTAGTTCTGTTTGTTTTAGTCCTTTCGCTCTGGGGGCAGAATAACCGCTATGCGGCGTCGTTTCTGGAATTAGGCGTAGGAGCGCGCGCCTTGAGTATGGGGGGCACCGGGGTGGCATCCAGCGGTCAGGTGACCGATCCTTTCTGGAATCCGGCAGGACTGGTGTTGGTTGAAGGGATGCAGGCCGGAAGCATGTACGCCAATTTGTTCAACAAATTAGAGCAGCAAAGCTACCTGGGCATTGTATTCCCGCTCATTAAGAATTCCATGTTGGGATTCTCGTGGATGCGTCTGAGCGTGGATGAAATTCCGCGTTATGAGTTTGATGAGGATAGCCCTATTACGGCCTACCAGCGCCTTCATGGCCAGGCACAGCAACTTACTTATGGCCCGGTGGATTATTTTTCCAATCAGAACGATGTTTTCATCTTTTCCTTTGCTCGTCTGTTTCCCACCACTCTTGATCTGGGCTGGCAATATTTTGAGGTGCCTATTAAATTTGGCCTGGGCGGAAATATTAAATATATCAATCAGCAAATCGACAAAAACAAGGCCTCGGGCATCGGTATCGATATGGGCGGAATTATGAGTCTGGATTTAAAGGATATTTTTACCGGGGATTATTATGGGGATCTCAATTTTGGGGTGAATGTCCAGGATCTGGCCGAAACGCGTCTGGTCTGGGATACCGAGTCGCGTCACGCCGACCGTTTGCACAGAAATTTTAAGTACGGATTACAATACACCCAGCCGTTGCCTGTGATTAAAAGCGCCTTAACCCTGGCTTATGATGTGGACAGTAAATATAACGGGGCTACCCATTTAGGTGCAGAATTACTGCTCAGATCTCATTTGGCCTTGCGCCTGGGAAGCAATTCGGGCAGGATTACAGCCGGCGCAGGCTTGCTGCTATGGAAATTTTATCTGAATTACGCTTTTCAGAGTCATGATCTTGGTAATTCGCATCGGGTATCATTAATCATGGTGTTTTAAAAAAATATGTTTTGGATTATTATTTTTATTATCTTGTTGTCAGCCTGTCAACAACCTACTGGAGATTTAGTTTTTCAACCCGATCCTGTACAATTGGTATTACGTTCGGCAGGCGCGGATACTCTGGCTAACGAGCCTGGAATCGATGCAGTGCCAACGGATGAAGGCGAGATAAATCATGTTCAGGTGCAATGGTACAAACATCCGCAGACGAATAATCTGGAAAAGTTTTTGGTCTATCGAAGTTCTGAGCCTGAAGGAAATAAAAATTATAAACTTATAGGTGAAGTCCCGGCCAATGTTTCTGGCAAAGTTGACACAATTTATTTTGATACTCAAGATTTAGCGCTTAATGTACGATACTATTACTATGTTACAGCAATGGGAAAGTCCGGAAAAGAGAGTTTGCCGTCCGATACCGTTTCGTATCGGCTTCTTGAAAAAGCGAGCAAACTTTCTTTAAACAATGGGGCTAATGTTGTTGTAAAACCGGCTCTGGAATTTGAATGGTGGATGGATTCCGGTACAACGCCTGATCAGTATGTGTTGAGAATTGAGCGATTTATCAGTAATGAATTTCATCCTCTGGCTATGGTTCGAATGATTCAATCGACTTACCAGACACCGCAAACTTACAGAATAGAGGGTGAATATTTGAAGAACCTTTTGACGGATGGGGATTACCGCTGGCGGATCGATTGCCTTGGGCGAGAAGATGTTGAACATCAGTTCTTTGAAGGTTCAGAGTCAAACTGGCAATTGTTTAAGATTAAATGGGAAAATTAATGGGAAAAACAATTCTGACGCTATGTTTGGGATTAGTGATTGTTTTGTTTCCTGTGAAGGGCCAGTCGCAGGATTTAAGTAAAATGTTTTCCAAAAAACAGCAAATGATGCAACAACCAAACCGGGCGGCCCAGTACATTTTAGGTAGTGGCGATGTGTTGCTGGTTACGGTAAATTTGTGGGGCCATGTTCTAAAACCAGGTATTTACAGTGTTCCCAGTTCGTACACATTGATTGACCTCATCTCTTCTGCCGGTGGTCCTTTAAGCACGGCCAGGTTGAATGATGTCCGAATAGTCAGGAAAAATCAGGAAGTTTTAAAGGTCGATATTGAACGGTTTCTCAAAACAGGCGATGTTTCATCCATTCCGCCATTGCAACCCGGAGATACGATTATTGTCTCCGGAAGCATACAGGATGTGTTTACTAAAATGGTGGCCATTTTTCGGGACCTGGCCATTATTGTAAATGTTTTTGTCTTAGCATCGAGAGTAAATTATTGAAAAAACGAATTTTTTTGTCTATCTTTAACTAAATCAAATCAGAGTAAACCATTAATCTGATTTGGGAGAGAGCCATGAAAAAATTATCCTTTTCTTTGATCGTACTGCTGCTTGGGATTCAATTTGTTTTAGGCCAATTGCCCAATGCTGACCGAACCTTAATGTACACGCAAACCGGGAAAACAATAGAACCGGGCCGCCTCTTTATGTACAACGAAATGAATTTTTTTACCAAAGTGGCAGATTTTGTGGGGAATTTAAAACCTCAGAATTTCCAGACGGCCAATTACTGGCTGGTAGCCGGCAACACGGTGTTTACCTATGGTATTGCTGAACACTTTGATGCCAGTTTGGGCATTCGTGTTTATCAGGACACGCACTACAGTAACGAGTTTAATTTACCCGGAGATTTTTTCCTTACTTTGCGCGCTGGTTCGATTGAATTTGGTTACGGGCATTTTCAGGCAGCTCTGTTAACCAGTTTCCGAATTCCGGTTGGGGAGAAACACAATTATCCCTTTGCCGAATATGCCAGTGGGGCTTTTGAATATAGCTTTATGTCAGCTCTTTCCTTTTATCTTGATCCCTATTTTCCTAACCGCGCGCTCAGTTTTCACTACAATATCGGCATATGGAATCATAATGAAAAAGGACGCACCGTTTATAAATATGAAAGCAATTACCGCGATCCCAACGGCGTTTTGCATTTAGAAGGTGAAGAATTAAAAGGCACGGTCAATTCAGTCGATTTACGTATGGCTATGGCAGCGGTGATGCCCACCGATATGTTTGACTTCAGACTGGAGCTGTCGGGTATACTGTATTTGCAAAGACCAGATGTTTTTGTTTACAGCGCCGAAGAATGGGCCTTTTTATCTCCGAGCATTCGCTATAAACCGGCTAACTGGGCTTCGATTGATTTAGGGGCCGATTTCAGGCTTTCCCCGGCCGTACGGCAATGGACCAATCCGGTAATTCCTGATTTGTCTCAACGGCTTGATCTACCCAAGAATTATCCTTCGTGGCGGATTCATTTAGGCGCCAATCTGAATTTACAAATATTAAAGAGTGGCGTGCAAAAGGCCGAAGATTTGTATGAGCGCGAACAAATTCAACAAAGCCGCCAGTTTTTCGACGCTGTTATGCAGGAAAAAAGTAAGTCCAAGGATATTCAATCGGAAATTGAGAGTTTAAGAAAGTTGCGAAAAGAGACCGAACAGGAGATTCAGGAGCTGAAAAAATTATTGGAAGAAGATTAAAAAGTTTTATATTTTGAGTCGTAATTTTAAATATTGAGAGTTATTAGCAAATCAAATCGATTCTGGGAGGTTGAGATGAAAAGAGTCAGCCTGATCCTATTGGTTTTCACCATTTCTTTCCTTTATAGCCAGCCGCCAATAGGAAGCAAGAGCATGTTACATACCCATAGTGCGCAAACCCTGGGGAAAGGGGTTGTAACTTTGTATTCTGAAATGAATTTTTTTACCAGAGCTACAGAATTTGTTGGCGCCCAAAAACCGACAAATTTTCATGCCGCAAATTACTGGCTGGTGGTTGGCCAAACCTATTTGAGCTGGGGGATCCTTGATAATCTTGATTTTATTCTCTCCCCTCGTATCTACCAGGATACCCATTACTCCAATGAATACAATCTTCCCGGCGATCTCTTTACTACTTTAAAACTGGGCAATTTTGCCTTTATGGAAAGAAAGTTGAATATGGCAGGCGCCATTACCCTGAGATTTCCGGTCGGTGAAAAACACAACTATCCCTTTGTTGAATACGCCAGCGGAGCCATTGAATATGCTTTTACAGCCATGTGGTCTTATTTCTTCGATCCCTATCTACCAGATCGCTCCCTTAGCTTACATTTAAATCTGGGCTGGTGGAACCATAATGAAGCCGGTACGACCGTTTACGATAATGGCGGTAAAAAATACGATGCCACAAAAAATTCAAGTGAACTGCAATATGCCTTTGGCCTGATATATCCCACCGATATGTTTGATTATCGGCTGGAGATAATGGGTATTGCCTATCTGAATGAACCGGATGAATTTGTGTATAGCCGTGAAAATTACACCTATGTTACCCCCAGTATTCGGTATAAACCGCTTTCCTGGCTTTCTGCCGATTTAGGAATTGATATTCGAGTTTCCAGTGATCAAAATACGACGGACTTTACCAAAGTGGCTGCTCTGGCCAATCCGACTTACAATTTACCCAACTACTGTTCCTGGCGTGTTCACATGGGGCTCAATCTGCAAATCTGGCCGCTTACGACACGCAAACTGAGCAGTGCAGAGTTAGAACGCGAAAAGTTTAAAAAACGAGTTGAATTTTTTGAGAAAATTGTTCAAGAACGCGACAGAACAAAAGATGTACAGGAAGAGCTGGAGCGTTTGAAGAAAGAACGCGAACAAGCCGAAAAAGAACTGGAAGAATTAAAGCAAATTCTTCAGGAAGAAAAATAAAATTTACTCAACGGCCCCTTTATAACGGGGCCGTTCTTTTTTGAACCGCACATAAGGCCGATGTTTTACTAACGATGGGCTGGCAAGAAAATTCTTCAATTTGCCTTCATAGAACATTCCTCTTAAATTTGGTTTTTTATTTTTAATTTAATGTAATCAAAATTTCAGCGAATAGATTGCATTTAAGTTGTGCGGGCTTAATACATTATTAAAGAGCTAAACAAACCGAATGAGGATGGAAAATGGAACGGGAATATTTGCAACGTATTGAAAACCTTGAACAACGGGTCAATAACCTACGAGGTTATCTTTGACATAGATAATAAAAAACAAAAAATTCAGGCCCTGGAACAGCAAAGTGCGCAGGACGGATTCTGGAATGATCAGGAGAGCGCTCAAAAGGTTCTGAGAGAACTAAATCAAAATAAGGAGTGGGTCGATGCCTGGCAAAGCGTGAACAGTCTGGTACAGGATGCGCGAATCCTGTTGGAAATGCTCGAAGAAGATGATGCCAGTGAAATTCGGGAGGAACTGGAATCGCATTTGCAGCAGGCAGAAAAAGAGATCGCCTCCCTGGAATTCAAGCGTATGCTTAGCGGACCGGATGATTCCAAGAACGCTATTCTGACCATTCATCCTGGCGCAGGGGGCACCGAAAGCCAGGACTGGGCTTCCATGTTGATGCGCATGTATCTGCGTTTTGCGGAACGGCAGGGTTTTGAAACAGACATTATGGATTACCAACCCGGGGAAGAAGCTGGCATCAAAAGCGTGACCATTGAGGTCAAAGGGGATTACGCCTATGGCTATCTGAAGGCTGAAAATGGGGTGCATCGTCTGGTGCGCATTTCGCCGTTTGATGCCAATAAACGGCGTCACACTTCCTTTGCTTCGGTTTTTGTGCTGCCGGAGATCGATGAGAATATCGATGTGGAAATTAATCCGGCTGATCTACGCATCGACACATACCGCGCCAGTGGTGCCGGCGGGCAGCATGTAAACAAAACCGATTCTGCCATCCGCATCACCCATATTCCTACGGGTATTGTTGTTCAATGCCAGAATGAACGATCGCAACACAAAAACAAAGCCAATGCTTTAAAAATATTGGCTTCCCGACTCTATCAGCTTAAATTGGAAGAGCAACGCGCTAAAAAAAAGGAATATGAGGAATCCAAACGGGATATTGCCTGGGGTAGTCAAATCCGCTCTTATGTTTTTCATCCTTACAATATGGTTAAGGATCACAGGACCAACTATGAAACCAGTAACGTGCAACAGGTGATGGATGGCGATATTTACCCCTTTATTGAAAAGTTTTTGGTTCAGTTTGGCGGGCAAGACGGATCTGCCATGGACTGACCTTAAACCGGTGAGAGCATTCGGCAAGTTTTTAGCCTAATTCAATTGTAGTCAAAGACATTCGGAAGGAGAAATGATCTTGGAAGAGTTTAACCAGTTAATGAAGGTGCGCTTTGAGAAATTAAATAAATTACGTGCATTGGGAATTAATCCCTACCCTTACGCTTACGATCAGACGCACAAATCCAGAGAAATAAAGGAACAGTTTGAAACCCTGGAAAAACAGATGGTTTCTGTGGCCGGACGCATGATGACCGTACGCCTGATGGGCAAGGCGGCGTTTTGCGATATTCAGGACGAACAGGGCAGAATTCAGATTTACGTTCGTAAAAATGAAATCGGTGACCAGGACTTTGAAGTTTTTAAAATGCTTGATATTGGCGATCTGGTCGGTTTTAAAGGCGAGGTCTTTAAAACACGGACTGGCGAAATTTCGGTATTTGCCCGGGAATTTAAATTATTGGCCAAATCATTGCGTCCTTTGCCCATTGTTAAGGAAAAAGAAGAAGACGGCAAACGCATTGTTTACGATCAGTTTGCGGACAAGGAATTGCGTTACCGTCAGCGTTACGTTGATCTTATTGTTAATCCAGAAGTCAAAGAAGTTTTTGTGAAACGCACGAAAATCATTCGTGCTATTCGCTCTTTTTTAGATGATCGGGGCTTTCTGGAGGTTGAAACGCCCATCCTGCAACCCATTTACGGCGGGGCCACGGCACGACCTTTTGTCACGCACCATAACGCCCTGGATCGTAAACTGTACCTGCGCATTGCCAATGAACTGTATCTTAAACGGTTGATTGTGGGCGGTTTTGAACGCGTGTACGAGTTTGCCAAAGATTTCCGGAATGAAGGAATGGACCGTTTCCACAATCCGGAATTTACCCTGCTGGAACTTTACGTGGCCTACAAAGATTACCTCTGGATGATGGATTTTGTGGAACAATTGTTCGCTCATGTGGCCCAAACCGTACTTGGCACAACAAAAATCCATTTCAATGGTCATGAAATCGATTTAAGCCCCCCATGGCAACGACTGACCATGTACGAATCCATCGAAAAATTTACAGGCGTGGACATTTCTGACATGGATGAAAAACAACTCCGCGAAACGGCTGACAAACTCAAAATAGAGGTTACCCCAGAGATGGGGCCTGGTAAAATAATTGATGAAATTTTCGGGGAACTGGTTGAACCAAAACTCATTCAGCCAACATTTATTTACGATTATCCCATTGAAATGTCACCTCTGGCCAAAAAGCATCGTGATAAGCCGGGATTGGTTGAACGCTTTGAACCAATCATTGCCGGTAAAGAAGTGGCTAATGCATTTAGCGAACTTAACGATCCCATCGACCAAAAAGAGCGATTCCTGGAACAATTAAAATTACGCGAGCGGGGCGATGAAGAAGCGCAAATGATGGACGAGGATTACATCCGCGCTCTGGAATATGGCATGCCGCCTACTGCAGGCCTGGGTATTGGCATTGACCGCATGGTGATGCTTTTAACCGATCAGCCGAGCATCCGTGATGTTATCCTGTTTCCACAAATGCGTCCGGAGAACCGATGAATTCATTTGAATTTTTTATTGCTAAACGTTATTTCAAAGCTAAACGTCGCACGGGATTTATCTCCATCATTACCTATGTGTCTATTGCCGGGGTTATGATCGGTGTGACGGCGCTTATTCTGGTGCTAAGCGTGATGAATGGCTTTGAACAGGAAGTGCGTTCCCGTTTGCTCGGTGCAGATGCTCATCTGCGCATCCGAAAATTTTACATGGAACCCATTACGCGCACCGATTCTCTGTTAAAGCTGGCCAATAGCCTGCCTCATGTTGTGGGGGCCTCGCCTGTTATTGTAGATAAAGGTATGATCTCTGGAAAGGATCGCCAATATGCCACTGTGGTTAAAGCCATCGATCCGGAACTGGCCAATAAAGTGGTGGATTTAAAGAATCACCTGGTTTTAGGTGAATTGGATTTTACCCCCAAATTATTCCAGGGCAAGATGTTGCCGGGTATTGTGCTGGGACGTTATCTGGCGGATGCGCTGTTTGCCACCCATGTGGGCGATATTGTTACGGTGTGGACCATGCCCAAAGAGGGCGGCATATTTAGTCAACCGCGCGTCAAACAGTTTTATGTGGCTGGTCTGGTGGAAATTGGTTACTATGAATATGATAAGACCCTGTCTTACATGTCGCTGAAAGATGCTCAACAACTTTTTGGTATTAAAGGAGTAACCTGGATTGAACTGAAGTTAGACGATTACAATCTGGCGGGCCGCATTGCCCAACAAATCGAAGAGATGCTGGGCTACCCTTACACAACCGAAACCTGGTTTCAATTGAACCGTTCTCTTTATTCCTGGATGGAAATCGAAAAATGGGGCGCCTTTGTCATTTTAAGTTTGATCATCATGGTGGCCGCTTTTAATATTATCAGTTCATTGATCATGGTGGTTATGGAAAAGACAAGGGAGATTGGCATTTTAAAATCGATGGGCGCTTCGTCTAAATCTATTTTAAAAATCTTTTTGTACGAAGGATTGCTGGTCGGTGTAATTGGGACCATTTTGGGTTGCGTAATTGGTTACACTGCGGGTTTTATTCAACTAAAATTTCATGTTATCTCCCTGCCACCGGATGTGTATTTAATTAATTCTTTGCCGGTGGTAATGAAGTGGGCCGATTTTGTGGCCATTGCCAGTATTTCCATCTTGCTTAGCCTGCTGGCTTCTCTGTATCCGGCCTATCGGGCTTCGCAACTGGTCCCTGTTGAAGCAATAAGATATGAGTGAGTATGAAAAACATTATTAAAGTCGAAAATTTAGTAAAGAATTACGATAGCGGTCCCCAAAAGGTTGAGGTTCTAAAAGGACTAACATTTGCTGTAAAGCCGGCTGAAGTTGTAGTAATTAAGGGGCCCTCCGGTGTGGGGAAAAGTACTCTGCTGCATATTCTTGGCGCCCTTGATTTACCGACTTCCGGCAAGGTCTGGCTGGATGGGCAGGATATTAATGCCTTCAGCAATAGCGAGCTGGCTCGTTTTCGCAATAAATCGGTGGGCTTTGTTTTTCAATTCCACCATCTGCTGCCGGAATTCACGGCTTATGAAAATGTCTTGATTCCCTCTTTCATGCACGAACCGCTGACCAAAGAAAAAGAAGACTATGCCAGGTATTTACTGCAGGAAGTGGGACTGGGGCACCGCCTGGAGCACAAACCCAATGAACTCTCTGGCGGCGAGCAGCAGAGAGTTGCCGTGGCCAGAGCATTGATTAATAAGCCGAAAGTGGTTTTAGCCGATGAACCAACCGGTAATCTGGACCGTAAGAACAGCGAAATGCTCTATGAATTGATGCTCAGTTTAAATCATAAATTCAATCAAACGCTGATTATTGTAACCCATGATGATCACATGACCTTAAAAGCCGACCGTGTCATTGAATTGGACGACGGGCGCATTGTCAATGAAATAAAGCGTACCAGATGACGAACGATGTCTGATGATCAAAAAAACTATCCGCTTCAATATTTAAAAGGTATTGGACCCAAACGAGCGGCGGTGTTGCATCGCTATGGAATTCGTACCTTACACGACCTGCTTAATTTCTTCCCCAGAAAATATGTGGATCGTAGTCATATTGTAGCCCTGGATGCGCTGCAACCAGATCAGGAAGTGACCGTCGTGGGTAAAGTGGTTGCCGTGGGGATTCGCCACGGGCGCAGAAGATTTCTGTATGTGGTCATCAGTGACGATAAAGGCCTTTTGGAGGCCATCTGGTTTAATGGTATTGAGTATTTTAAAAATCAATTCAAGGTGGGCGAATGGGTCTCGTTTTCTGGTAAAGTCCAGTTTTATCGTGGGTTCCAGCTCACCCATCCGGAATTTGATCGATTGGGAGAAGGTGAGCTGGAAAAGATGCTGCACACCGGCAAAATCCTGGCCCTGTATCCGGGCAACGAAACCTTTAAAAGAGCAGGATTAAATTCTTACACATTCCGTAAAATTTTCTTTCACTGTTTTAAGAATGAAACCGTTAAGGTAGAAGAATACTTTCCGCCTGAAATTGTCGGCAGGCACCAATTTATGCCCAGAAAACAAGCCTATGTTCAAATGCATCTACCCGAAGATGGGAGGCTTTTGGAACGAGCCATTTACCAGTTTAAATATGAAGAATTTTTTAATTTACAGTTAATGCTGGCCTTACAAAGGAAGCATTTAAAAACAAAGACAGTAGGAATTGCCTTCACACAAAAGAGTGATAGGTTGGAAAGACTGTATTTTAAATTGCCTTTCCGGATGACCGAAGCGCAAAAGAGAGTGGTTAAGGAGATTCGGCGCGATATGCGCTTGCCCAATCCCATGAACCGCTTGTTACAGGGAGATGTGGGGGCCGGGAAAACTCTGGTGGCTCTGATGGCTATGTTGATTGCCATCGATAACGGCTACCAGGCGGCTCTGATGGTGCCTACAGAAATTCTGGCCGAACAGCACTATTTTAATATCACCAGATTACTCGAAGGACTGGATGTACCGGTCAGTTTGTTAACCGGCAGCAGCACGACCAAACAACGCAGGGAAATAAATTCCGTATTGGCCAGCGGAAAGCCACACATTTTGATTGGAACCCATGCCCTGATTTACAACCAGACACAAATCCCCAATCTTGGACTGATCATTATTGATGAACAACACCGTTTTGGAGTCAGGCAAAGAGCCAAACTGATTGAAAAAGGACAACAACCCGATGTACTGGTCATGACAGCCACGCCCATTCCCCGTACTCTGGCTTTAACCGCTTACGGGAATCTGGATGTTTCCATTATTGATGAATTACCGCCCAACCGCAAGCCAATTACTACGCTCTGGCGATTTGACAACACGGCGCCTAAAATCTACCAGTTTATCAGAGAGCAGCTGGAGCAGGGCGAGCAGGCCTACATTATTTATCCCCTGGTTGAAGAGAGCGAGAAAATGGATTTAAAAGCCGCCACCGAGGCTTACGAACGGTTGCGTCGTACAGAATTTAAAAATTATGGCGTAGGTTTATTGCACGGCAAAATGCGGGCGGCCGAAAAAGAGGAAGTAATGAAGCAGTTTGTCCACAATCAGATTCAGGTGCTCATTTCTACCACCGTTATTGAAGTAGGCATTGATGTGCCCAACGCTACGATCATGGTCATCGAGCATGCCGAACGGTTTGGCCTTTCCCAGTTACATCAACTCAGAGGGCGCATTGGCCGTGGCCAGCGAAAGTCGTACTGCATTCTCAAAACGCCTTACAATATCGGTGAAATTGCGCAGCAACGGATGAAAATCATGACCGAGACTCAGGACGGATTTGTGATTGCCGAAAAGGACCTGGAACTGCGCGGCTGGGGCGATTTTTTCGGCACACGGCAGAGCGGCATGCCCGAATTCAAAATTGCCAATCCTATTGCCGATCGGCCCATTCTGGAACAGGCACGCCAGGATGCCTTTGAGCTGGTGGAGAAAGACCCCTTTTTAAGAAAAGCAGAACACAAAGCATTACACGATTATTTAGTGGCCCATCTTAAAGAACGGATGGATTTAATCAATATTAGTTAATTGGAGATGAACATGGCTACCAAAACGCCAAAGCTCACGATTGTAATCCCCCATTACAATGGCCTGCAAATTCTGGATGATTGTCTGCGTAGTTTATTTAATAATTCGTTTAAGGATTTTGTAATCCTCCTGATCGACAATGGCTCTACAGATGGCAGTCAGCAGATGGTAAAAAAGAAATATCCTGCTGTACGTCTGGTTCAAAATGAAGAGAATCTCGGCTATGCCGGAGCCTGCAATCAGGGCATTGATCTGGCGCAGAGCGAATATGTTTTACTGTTAAACAATGACACGGTAAGCCCTCCCCATTTTTTACAGGAAATGGTTCAGGCCCTTGAGCAGCATCGTTCAGCAGCTATGGCCCAACCTAAAATCCTTTCTGTTCAGGATCCGCCATTTTTTGATTACTCGGGAGCAGCGGGCGGTGAGATGGATGTTCTGGGCTATCCTTTTGCCCGCGGAAGAATCTTTGACATGGTGGAAAAAGACAAGGGGCAGTACGATGCATTTCCCAACCAGATATTCTGGACATCGGGCTGTGCCTTACTGCTGCGCAAAAGCGTGATTCAGAAAATTGGCAAGCTGGACGAAGATTTTTTTGCGCACCAGGAAGAAATCGATTTGAACTGGCGGGCGCAACTGGCCGGTTATCAGAATATTGTGGTGCGCTCTACATTTATTTATCATTATTCAGGCTACACCCTGCGCCAGGACAATGAATTTAAAATGTATCTGAATCATCGTAACAATCTGATCATGCTAATTAAAAATTTTTCCATGCCGGTTTTGCTGCTGGTTTTGCCCATTCGCATTCTTTTTGAAATGGCTACCGTAGTAGCCGACTCCATATTGTGGGATGGCCGAAGGGGAAAGGCGGTATTACACGCTTTATTTTACATTGCACGACACCCGGTTAAAATCTGGAAAAAGCGCCATGCCGTTCAAAAATTGCGTAAAGTTTCGGACCGCGCCATTATTAAAAACATGTACCCGGGCAGTGTGGTGATTGACCATTTTCTGCGTAAATATCTGCCATATCACTGCGTAAAAAAGTTTAGAAAATAGGGGTAGCTGCAACTGGCTAGGAGCCAATAGAGCAGAGAATTGTCAATTCTAATTTTTAAATTCCTTACTAAGCATCATCTAAGGCAGCAGAGCCGCAACCAAAAGACATTTACACACGAATTTAAGTAAACACAGAGCGCACAGATAAGCATGTTTAAATTACTAATTACGAAATATTTTGCAAAGAGACAATTTGTGACCAGTCGGTGAGGCACCGTGCCGGCATGTCATT
>NZ_JBSMDE010000016.1:0-13101 GCF_056497305.1 Caldithrix sp.
ATCTAAATAAACGTATCACCATTCTTATGCCCAATGGAGACCGGATCAGCGGCTCGCTCATCGAATGGTTTGATGATGGGAAGCGACTATATCTAAAAAGCAACCAAAATCAGCCAGTATTGTTGGAACTGCAAGAGCCCTATGGCCTCTTTTTTGAACAGGATACGGTGTTTTTCCAATCAAAGGATTTTTACAAACGTTATTTTATGGAAGTGGAAAGCGATAAAAAACGTCAGGCACAATTTGAACTGGGTTATCTGGTGGATAAAATGTACTGGAAGGTGGAATACATAGCTTTGTTGAATGAAAAGGAAAATCGGTGTCGTTTAATGGGCTGGTTAAATCTGGAAAATGATTGTGGTAAAGATTTTTCTCAGGCAAAAGTTGGTCTGCTCATTGGTGGGGAACCGCGAATCTATAGCGATTACTCCTTGTGGCAGATGCTGCTTTACAGTCGCTTTGCCAGGCATCTTAGACCACAGCCCTTAAGCTCCTATCGATCTTTTGAAGAAAAGAATCTTACTGATTTTAAGTTGTTCAGTTTAAAAAGGCTGATTCATCTTCCCCAAAGTGTATCCCGAAAATTTCCCCTGTTCTCTCCTCTGGAGGTGAAGGTGGCCAAAGAGTACTGGCTAACCGTGCGTTCTGAAGAAACATGGGTGGAGGCCAGGTTAAATATTGAAAATCGAAAAGAGAATGGTTTAGGATTTACCTTGCCTAAAGGCAAGTTTCAGATATTTAAAAACCGTGGAGATCAAAAAACCTTTATAACCAGCGTGGAAATTGAGCATATTCCTGCTCTGGATCGGGTGCAAATATTGCTGGGCCGGCTGTTTGATGTGAAAGCCTGGCATCGGATAAAGGAGGTTACACCGGTGGATAAAGATTCCCTGGCAGATTCCGTGCAGGTAACCTATGAATTGAACATCCAGAGTTTTAAAACGGAACCCATAACATTGAAACTAATCGTTTTGCATTTTGAGGAACATCCATTGCAAATCTTGAAAATACCGGTAAACGATTATACCCTGGAGGACGATGAATTGCGGTTTACAATACCGTTTCCTGCCCGAAAAAAAAAGAAAATCAGGTATACGGTTCTGGAACGAAAATATTTATGATAGAACGATTGATGGGCCAATTTTTTAGAGATACTTCCTAATCTAATTTGCGCAAAGAAAATACGCTTGCGAAAGGATTACGAAAAATATAAATTTGTCAACAAAAATATTGTTCTATAAAAAAGCCTAAAGAGTTATGCATAATCTCATTGACCTTGTTAAAGGAGTATTCGGTTTCCCTTAAGGCCATAAAATTAAGGGAGACCGAATATGTGTGTCAGTCCACGGCGCTATAAAACGGGGAGCGAAAAACGGCAATATTATGCCACGTTGTACAATGAGGAAGGCTATTTCATCCGGGTGCGTGGGAAAAGACACCCACGTTATTTGCCGGAAAGTCATTTAGTTTGCGCAATGGATCCATACCCGATGCGCTCCTGGAAAAAATACCGCAAACATCAGTGGAAAGAGGAAAAAGTGCCTCCCCCCTTTCCCTGGTATGATAATGACCTGCGGCGCTTGAGCCGCCGGAAATAAAGAGCATACCTGGAAAAAGGATTGGTATAATCTGGTTCCATAACAAGAATTTTTTAGTTTGTAACCCGGATGTTTGTTGGCCAAGAATAGTATTGAAGAAATGGTGCATTCGGGCCCTGTCATTCTTCGCCACCCGCGCCAGCGGTGGGCGAAGAATCCCAAAGGGCGCTTGAAGAAGGAAGGTGATGAGATTATTCACTCCGTCCCTCCGTTGCGGGACTCCGTTCAGAATGACAATACAGCCGGTGTGTTCATTCCTGTCATTCTGAGCGTAGCGAAGAATCTCCTATGAAGCCCCTGGAAATTCTTCGGTCGCTTCGCTTCCTTAGAATGACAAAAGGTTCTGTTGCAAGATTAGGATTTCTATGAAGATAAGGAGATAGAATTCTTGTGCGTTTATATTCTGCTATTTTAGGGAATGTTTTTTCTATTGCCTCAAATTTTTATTGTGGCATAATAGTTGCAAAGAAATTAATGCGAAAATGAATACGGTATTGAAAAGATTTTTGCATTCGCCATGGAATGGGGGAATGGAAAGTAAGCGATATTCTACCGGCAGCACAGGGATTCCCGCTCTGCCAGACGAGGATATAGAAACCGGATTGGTCTAAAATTGCAATATTAATTTCCATGTGTTCAACCAATGCGGGAGTAAAACAATGAAATTTCAAAATTACTCGAAGTTTTTCATCCTACCCCTTCTCTTTATTTTGTTCATTACCCTGCCCCTTCTGCAGGCCCAAACGGCATCTGCCATTACCATCCTCATCGACCCCGGGCATGGGGGGAAGGACCCCGGTGTAGTCTGGAACGACGGCCTGACGGAAAAGCAAATCAGTATGCAATATGCCCGTGCTCTGGCTATGGAATTAGAAAAGCACCATTTTATCCCCCGCTTTACCCATCAATCGGTTGATTCCTTTGTCCTTTTACAGAAGCGTTTGGAAATGATTTCAGCCTCCGGAGCGGAGGTATTTATCTCCCTCCACGTTAACTCCACGTCTAAAGACAGTAACGCCATCGAACTGTTTTACAATCCCCATGATTCAAGCAGTTTAACACTGGGGCGTTTTTTAGAAAAAAAATTGGAGAATCAGGGGCAGAACGTGCTGCTCTCCCCCGCCAGGTTCTATCTCATCAAATTCTCTCCGGTACCGGCGGTTATGGTCAGTCTTCGAGCAGGAAAATCAGTAAAGAGTGGACAACAATTGCTCGATGTTCGATTCAAAAAACAAATCTGCCGTGCGCTGGCCGAAGGGATTAAAAACTTTCTCAAAATAAAAAAGAATCTAAATTCAGAAACGGAATATGAAAAATAAAATGCGTTCTTATTCTTATACCTCTGTGGGCTGGATTATCCTTTTTCTTGCGTTAATCTTAGTTTGGCGTTGTCAAACACAAATACCAAATGACAAAAGCTCCCAAAAGGAAAAAAATATAACGCTCGAATCGGTTGCCGTATCGCCAAACGGACGCTATGTAGTTATGATTGATTATCCTCTTGGACGGATATGGGTTATGGATCTACAAAGCCTGCCTTTAAAGATACGAGTCGTTGATTCCGTTCGATCTCTATCCACAGCAACCTTTTCATGGGATGGACAATATCTTTTAGTCGGTAGCATCGACAGCACTATCTACGCCTGGGAAACCATTCATTGGAAACGATTGCAGGATACCTTGAAAGTATCGCACCGAATTGTTAACACAATGGCCAATAAACCTTATTCGAATTTCTGGATCAGTGGTAGCGGCCTGCATGAAAGCTCAATTTTTACTCTATTTACTTTTCAGACCGATAGCTTCCCCTACTTTACCAAGCAAAAAGTTCTCTTTAAGAGCGGTTGGTTTGAATATCCCCTAGGAATGATTTTTCATCCCTCCGATAATGAACTGGTTGTACAGGGCTATTGGGGCTACTTGATGCGTTTTACCTTTGACTCAGAAAAAATTTTCAAACATCCCTATTCTATCTTCACACGTGAATGGCATGGTTTTAGCTCGTTGTCCTTCAGCCCATGCGGTAACTTTCTGGCCTTTAAACCGCTCAACTATTCTGCTATTTACATTTATGACTGGAATAAAAATAAGATCATTCAAAAATTGAATATCGATCTTGAGGCAAATATGGTTTTTAGCCAGGATGGCAAATACCTGATATCTATCTTCTCTGAGGAAGATGATTATCCTACGCTTTATTTCTGGGATACGCAAACCTGGAAATTAAAGCAAGAGCAAAAATTGCAGATTTCATTATGGAGTTACGATATTAGTCACATCCCATTTCGTAAATGGGTTGTTATTTATGGCGATTATCTATTTCTTATCTGGGATTAT
Source organism: Caldithrix sp. (assembly GCF_056497305.1). Taxonomy (NCBI): domain Bacteria; kingdom Pseudomonadati; phylum Calditrichota; class Calditrichia; order Calditrichales; family Calditrichaceae; genus Caldithrix; species Caldithrix sp. The sequence continues at coordinate 3,936 of NZ_JBSMDE010000016.1, forward strand.
CATAAAAAGAAACGGCTATTTCAGAAAAAATTTCAATATTTGACGATAGAATGATAGCGAACATTTTGAAAAAGAAAAGACCTATGTTTAAAAAAGGTTTTCTGCTTCTTTAAAATACTTCCTTCAAAAGATAAAACGCTTTAGCGTGCGAAAATTTTTGTGCTGTGTGAGGAAGTAAAACCGTTGAATTGTTGATTTGTTGAATGGTTGAATGAGCATCGGGCTGACATTCCGAATTCACACTGATCATGAATGGGGCCATGAAAGAAAATCTTCAACACAGTTGGTAAGCCTTCCCCCTCTCCCAGATTTTTATTCTGGGAGAGGGGGATCGAGGGGGAGAGGGCTAATTTTTGAAATGACTTCTGCTGTTGGAGGAGTAAAGTTAAGAGTATATGAGTATAAGAGTTAAATGCTTCCAGTGCACCGGCCTGTCATTTTTTAAAGAAATTTTTTGGTTGCGGCTTGGCTGCCTTAGGCTCTATTGTTTTTAAATAAAGTTGATTTATTATAAAAAAGGAGTGCAAGATGCGTGGCTTGGTATTTTCATTACAATGCATTTTCTTTATACTTAACCTGGCAATGGCGCAAAATTTTCCCGCCTTGCTGGTTTTCGACTCGCATCAGAACAAATCCGTGGCCTTACAGCTCAGTAAATTAGCAATTGATGTTAAAGTTACCGGGAATCTGGCAACGACCACCATGGATTTGACATTTTTTAATCCCAACAATCGACAACTGGAAGGTCAATTTTATTTCCCTCTGGGCAAAGGACAAACCGTTTCCCGCTTTGCCCTGGACGTGAATGGTCATTTGCGGGAAGGCGTGGTGGTGGAAAAAAATCGCGGACAACGAATCTTTGAAGAAGTGGAACGACGCAATATCGATCCCGGACTGCTGGAATGGACAAAAGGCAACAATTTCAAGGCACGCATCTTCCCCATTCCGGCCAATGGCTATAAACGCGTTGTCCTGGCCTACGAGCAGGAATTAAAAGAAACAGAACATGGGTATCTATACCTTTTGCCGTTACAATTTCAACAGCGTGTTGAGGAGTTTTCCATCCATGTACAGGTATTCAAGCAAACCGTTGCCCCGCAGCTCACTCAAAACAGCTTAACGAACCTGACTTTTAAACAGTGGAGCGAATCCTACATCGCCGATTTTAAAGCAAAAAACTTTTTATCCAACCGGCAAATAGGCTTTACCGTTCCTCGTGACACCAATCAACAAAAGGTATTCGTTTTCAATGATACCACACGCCATACGCGATTTTTTTACTCGCATCTTCTTGTCAATTTTAAAAAACAAAAGCGGCCCCTACCCCGACGCATCACTCTATTATGGGATGTTTCCGCTTCGGCTAATCAACGCAATATCACCAAAGAGCTGCAAACTCTGGCCGGTTATTTTGCAGCCATAGGGAACGCTTCCATCCGCTTAGTGACCTTTGCCCATGAGATCATTACGGAACAATCTTTTATTTTACAAAACGGCAACTGGCAGGCGTTGCAGGATACACTTGTAAAACTGGAATATGACGGCGGCACACAACTGGGCCTACTGGATTTAAATAATTACAATTGTGATGAATTCATTCTATGCAGTGATGGTCTGTCCAATTTGGGCTCGCCGAACCTGCGGCTGGGAAAAGCCCCTGTAGTGGTGCTAAACTCAAGCCCCAATGCGGATCATACCTACCTGCAATTTGTGGCCGATAGCAGCAAGGGGCGTTATCTGGATTTAACCGAAATCACCGTGCCTCAGGCAGTGAATTTGTTGTTACACCAACCTCTCTTTTTTATGGGCGTAAAGGTTAAAAAGGGAGAAGTAACAGAACTGTATCCGGTTATGCCGATTGAAGTTCAATGGGAATTTTCGCTGGTCGGTCAATTGAAATCCGATGAGGCCCTTGTGGAATTACATTTTGGCGATGGGCATAAAGTTTTTTTAAAAAGATTCGTCCGTATTCAGGTGGATCAGGCGATTAACAATCCCATTGTTCGCCGGGTGTGGGCTAAGAATAAACTTGCCCAACTTGCCATTCACCGGGAAAAGAATGAGAAACAAATCGTACAACTGGCCAAAGAATTTCGCCTGGTTACCCCCTTTACCTCGCTGTTGGTGCTGGATCGGTTGGAGGATTACCTGAGGTATCGGGTGGTTCCACCGGAAAAGGAAATGCAGAAAAAATATTTCGCCAGCTTACAGAAACAAAAAGAAAATAAGAGCCAAATGGAAAAATCTTTTCTGGAGCGAGTGGTTGATACCTTTCAGCAGTGGATTGAATTCTGGAACATGGAATTTAAAGGCAAAGAAATTGATCCCGAGCGCCTGGAAGGTATTGTTGGTACCATTCCCACTAAATCTCTATCCATCGATGATCTGATAAATGGCGCTGAAAACAGCGAGCAGGATGGAAATTCGATTTTGCGCGAGCTCCTTCGTTCTCAAACCGAAACACAAACTCATAGTAGGCAAACGGAACCTTCGCAAGGAGTTTACTATCAATTTCCCCCTTCAGCGGAAGAGCGAATGCGAGCTTTTGAACGGCCTTCAGTTGGCCTGGAAAAGTCTGCGGCATCCGCCGGTCGTTCCAGAAGGAGTGTTTCCACCTCTGGCAGCATCTTTCTGAAAAAATGGGATCCGAACGTCCCTTACCTGGAGGCTCTAAAGAATGGTGAACAACCCCGGTGGTATTCCATTTACATGTCTTATCGCAGTAAATATCAAAACGCCCCATCTTTTTATTTTGACGTGTCCGATTTCTTTTTTTCGCACGGAGATACTTCTCTGGCGCTACGCGTGCTGTCCAATCTGGCAGAACTGATGATAGAGAATCATGAACTTTTGCGCATGTTGGGCTACCGTCTTTTGCAAGAAGGCCAATATGCCTTGGCCGAGAAAACATTCCGACAGGTACTGAAAATCCGCCCGGAAGAACCGCAATCCTACCGCGATCTGGCCTTAACCCTTGCAGCAGAGAAGCAATATCAGGAAGCAGTGGAATTATTGTGGAAAGTGGTAAAAACACAGTGGGATTCTCGTTTTCCCAATATATAGCTTGTTGCCTTAAATGAATTAAATAACATCATTGCCACCTGCGGTAAAGTGTTAGACCTTTCGGGCATCAACAAACGTCTCATTAAAAATTTACCTGTAGATATACGTATTGTCTTAACCTGGGATGCCGATAATACCGATATCGATTTGTGGGTAATTGATCCGGATAGTGAAAAATGCTATTATGCCCATCGGAACACCAAAATTGGTGGCCGTCTTTCCAACGATTTTACCAATGGATATGGCCCGGAAGAATTCGTATTAAAAAAAGCCGTTCCGGGTGAATATCAGATTAAAGCTCATTATTTTGGCAACCACAGACAACTTTTGAGTGGAAAAGTGACGGTGTTTGTACAAATTTTTACCCATTATGGCACTCCGCAGCAAACACAAAAGACATTGGTTTTTCGGTTGAATAATGTTAGGGAGATTTTTGATATTGCAACCGTTAAATTTTAAGCCCAAAATAGAGGCAAATAAGTGTAATTGAACGCTTAAGGAGAAATTTTACAATAAACATAAAACACGCAACCATTGCACAAGTTTGTCAGATTTTTTAAACTGTTAGTCTGGCAAAGCACAGCCAGTTAGCACTAAAGCGTAATTCCCAATCCTATAAGACAGACCTGTGCGGTCCAAGGACGGACCGTCAGCCTTGTCTGATATGGCGCAGCCATACAGGTTATTCAACTGCTCAATCATTAAACCAATTAACGATTAAATAAATTTTGGAATGTAAAAACATTAAACCTTTTAATGAAAGCATCCTATTCCTATTACGCGGCAACAATTTAGCATAATAAACCGGGCTAAAATGCAAGTGCGTTTTTCTAACTGATCGCATTTCTGAAACCGTATTATCTGTCAAAAAATATTTTTTAAGCTATTCATATATTTGTTTCCGATCGTATTCTTCCCCATCTCTTCCGTTATCTCTTTTTTACTTCAACAAGATCATCTTTTTGACTGCCTGGAAATCCCCGGCCTTGAAACGGTAGATGTAAATGCCGGAGGCTACCTTGTGTCCCTGATTATTTTTCCCGTCCCAGGTTACAGAATAGAAATTGGCACTTTGTTGACTGGAAACCAGAGTCCGAATCCGTTCGCCCCGCAAATTGTAAATAGTCATATTCACCAGGGAACTCGTAGGAATCTGGTACCGGATCGTCGTAGTCGGATTGAAGGGATTGGGATAATTTTGTTCAACGGCATACGTGGTAGGTACTCCATTGCTCATCCTGAGGGCTGAAACAATGGGCGTTAACGTGAAATTAACATTGGAAACCGTATCCTGATTCACCGTAATATTTTCCGTCGAATCCGGCGAAGAAGAGTAGCCTTCAGCATGGGGAGTTACAGTGTAGGTGCCGTCTTTCAAACCGCTGAAAGCATAGTAGCCCACTGAGTTGGTAACCGTAGAGTCCGTAGCAGCTCCGCTCAAATATACGGTAACGCCGCTGTCGTCCTCTTTATCTGTCATATCCACATAGCCTTCAATTAGGCCACGCGGCCGATCGGCCAGCAGGTAGCTAACCGAATTCTCCAGCAATTGTCTGGCCACCGTCTGGTCACTCAAAGCATCGAAATTAAAACCGTAGTACACCGTTTGCGCCGAAGTTTCATCCTCATCCGGATCATAGACCAGAATGCCCATGGCGCTGGACAGTAAATTGGTTCCGTAAACCGCATAGGCCGGCGAAAGCGGACTCAAAACATCCTGATCGTTGGCAGAACCATAGGTAATGGCCAGGCTGCCTGGCAAAGTATTGGGCGTTGTAACCAGAGGATGATTCTGATAACTGCTGTTTAATTCAAGACTACCGCCATCATGAGCCCACCATCGTTCTACATGTAACACATTGCTGGCAAAGGAGGCATAGCCCGGACTTTTCAAAGCATCGTAACCCACTTCCCCGCCTTCGATCAGCAATTTATGGGCCGGATCACTGACCCAATTTTCCAGCTTAGAGCGATAATTGGCATCGGCCACCGGCGAGGCATTGGCCCCGCTGGAAGAAATAATCAGATCATATTTTGTAAAATCGCTGTCCAGCGCAGCCGCAACCGGAACGGTCACCGTTTCATAGCCTAAGTCTGCAAGATAAGTGGCCATTGTGTTGGCCGCTTTGCTGTAATCTGTTTTGGGCTGGGCCGTATTGCTTTTGTTCGTAGGCTCGTCATCCACGATCAATATTTTCCCCTTGCTGGCAATGATTTTAAAGGCATGATATCCGGTAGCCGGCTCCTCGCTCTGGTTCTGATTTTTGGAGATATCTACAGCACGGATCCTGTAAAAAAGCGAATCATGCAGTTGCACACTTATCGGGAAACTGGCAGAATAGACATCGCCGCCGCTGCTTAACAGGGGAAAACTTTGATTCAAAGAATCATTGTTGATCGAAAAGAAACAAATGACGGTATCCACGCCGAAATTATCGGTAACCGTAGCGCTCACCGTAGCTGGCCAGTTGTCAAGCGTCTGGTCATCCAGCGCAGTATGCTCAATCGTAGGATTTATGGTGTCGGGGCCCACATGAAAGGTGTACAGGCTGTCCGGCTGGTTGGCGGGGTCATAGGTCACCTGATTATTTTGATCTACAACTGCAATGTAATAAGAAATATCGATGTTATTTCCAGACGCGGGAATTTCTGCTTTGTATTCATCTGGATACCCAGTGGCATGCATGTTCAACGTATCGCCAGGGGTATTTGTGTTTACGCCCCAGATCACCCATAATCTCGTGGTATCCAATGGAGAGGGGCCCGGGGTGATGGTGGCGATTACTGGATAATCATGAACATCATCATCGGTGTCCTGTAGGGGCGTATGTTGAATATCGGCCAGATAATCTTCTTTATTAACCAGGCCGTGGGCCGCAAAGTGTTCTACAATAACCGAAAGATGTTCGCCATCGTACAGATTCCGATCTGCCTGAATGTAGGCCTGGGCCGCATCCTGTAAACCGGGCGAATAGCCCCAGATGTAATGCGTTTCAATAAATAAACGATCGGTGATAAAACGCCCCAGGTCGGCCCAGATGTCCATCAGAGCCGAAGACCAGATCTGTCCCCCATCGTGTCCGCTGACGTAATCATCCGGGTACACCCAGTCCAGATCACAGCGCCTACCAGCCCAGAATTCATTATGACCGTCCCAATTAAACACATAGCCCCAATGAAAATCGTTAATAATACGGGAGTAAGAAGCAGCCCAGTAATCCGAGCTTCCTTCTTGCAACGACATGGTCTCCCCGGAGTAGGACATACCGCCGGTTAGGTTGGTCTGAAATGAATGGGCATGCTCATGCCAGATCACATCGGCATCTTCGGCATCATCTACGCCACCTTCACCAAATGCACAATAATTGGAAGAAGACATGTAATGCGAGTTGTCATCCCCGTTTAAGCCATGGGGATCGACCTGAAATTGGTGCTGGGCAGGCTCATCGTAACCCAGGTCCAGAATTAAGTGCCGCGTAGAAAGATCGATATGGTAGTACACCATAACGTCTTCAAATTCCTGCTGGCTGCGCGTGTAGTTAAAAGCAGAAGAATCGGCCAGTTCAGGGAAGGTATCCGAGGGCCCTTCTTTATCGGACAAAACAGCGTAAGGGCCTTCTAATTTGTACAGACCATTCTCATAGGTCAAATCTGGTAAAACCGCTTCCTGGCGTTCGTCATTAAGGTAGTTGGAATCGGCATCGTTATTATCTTTGTAATTTCCGCCATAATCCACGCCGGCAGTCGTCAACGGATCCGGGTTAAAGATCATTCCCCGCCCTTCGTGGAACATCTGTAAATCTTTAACATGAGTAATGCGTCCATCCACTGCATTTACCAGAACTTCCCAATCGCCCATGGGCTTTTCATTTGGCATGGAAACACGCCAGCAGAGTTCCGTGCCCCGGTCTTTGCTTTCGAACCAGACCAGTTTGGCTGTGTAATCGCCAAGGGCTTTGCCGCTAATCTGTAAATAATCATGAGCAATTTTCAAAGCCTCGTCTTTACTTATTTGTGCATTAATCTGCTGCGGACGAATAGTGGGCCGATAATGACTGGCCACAAAAGTTACAGCTTTTTGCGGATTGAGCGTCACTACCATGCGACCATCGTACACAGGCACTCCATCTATGACCTGATCAAAAAAGATATGATAACCGCCAGGCGTCTCCCGATAGCGCACGGTTTTTAATGTGGTCAGTAAGGAATCGATACCAAATGCCTTGTAATGATCTTTTAAATAAGCTCGGGCCACTTCCTCCGCGGAGCCAGAATATCCGCTTTCATTCAAATTGTACCGATAGCGGTAAATGCCGGTCTTTTCATCAATCCTACCGCGTTCGGTTTTTAGAGTGGCATATTCTTTCAGATTATTTTTGATTAAAGGCGACGGCGGCCGGTAATTTCCGGCTAAAGAGAGTGTAACTACTAAAAGTAAAATTACCACCAACCCAATGTTCTTATTGGCAAACATAACTCCTCCAGATAAAAAATTTAGTGTAGTTTAATAAATGATCTTTTAAGCCAATGTGATGAATAACAAAATTGTCAGTTCCTTAAATTCAGAATGCTGGCAATGGTTGGCGTTATTATGGGCAAAGCAGAATTCGGGCGCCTTTTCATTAAACAGGTTAACTAAAACTTAGACAGCAAAGCCGCAACCTTTAAAAAACCGCAAAGGGGCGCCCGTCAGCCCGTCAGCCCGTCTGGCCGTGGCAGCCGGTTGGAGCGCAGCGGAAATCGCGATTCTCGGGGACAGGCCCGTCTGGACGGCTATCCAGCCGGACAGGCCAGTCTGGCAGCACCAGCCTGACAGGCCCGCCAGTCTGGCAAGACGCAGCCTGACAGGTCTGGCCACCGGACAGGTCTGGACGGATCAGCCGGACAGGCCATCAAACCATTCAATCATTCAACAATTCAACGGTTTTTCTTCCTCAGGCATCACAAAAATTTTCGCACACGAAGGCGTCAGATCTTTTTAATGAGATTTTTCTAAAATGTTTGAATTGCAATTAATTTTTGCGGAAATTTGTCTTTCTTTACGTTTAATCAACTACTTAAAGGAAAGCTCAATGCTTAAATCGATTAAGAAAATCGCTCTTCCCCCGGAACATGGTTCCTGGGGACTAACTCTGGAGCCATTGACATTAGCCTTAATTATTGCTTATTCTTCTCCGGGGCTTTTACTTTTCTTGGGAGCCTTTTTTGCCTTTTTGGCTCACCAGCCAGCCAGAATTCTGCTTGCTGGCAAAAACGAGAAACAATGGGCATTGTTTTTTTTAATACTTTACAGTGGGCCGGCACTGGTCTTTCTTTACCTTTTTTTAAGACAAAGTATCGTCTTTGTGTCACTGCCCCTGATTGTGGCTTTGAGTTTAATGCTGATCTATTTTATGTTAGAATATTTCAAATTACACCGCGCCCTGCTTACAGAAATAATGGCCTCAATCGCAATCGGCCTAATTGCCCTGTCTATTGTTCTATCTTCAGGCTGGGAATGGCCACATGCCTGGCCGTTTCTCATTCTAATTTATCTGCGGAGTTTAAATACCACTCTGTATGTTCACTACCGATTAAGGCTGGAAAGGAAACAGCCTTATTCGTTTTACCTGGCTCAAAGCTGGCAAATACTCACCTTTTTGGTGGCTCTTATTTTAATGGCCCAGCGATTGATCCCCACACTGGCCGGGATCAGCGTGCTCATTCTAAGCCTGCGAGGGTTGTACGGTCTTTCGCCCTGGCGAAGCCCATTGAATGTAAAACAAATCGGTATACGCGAATTCATTTACGGCCTGCAGTTTGTCGTTCTGAGCGCCCTTGGTTATCTATTTTAAACAAAATGGATTAGAAGTCAACCGTTCCATCCAAACAAAGTACAGCCATTGATGCCTGGCGCTCAATCAAAATTTAGGCTTTTTTTGAAGTTTAACTTGCGTTACGGTAAAAAATTCGTCCTGTAACCAACAAGCCGATCAAAGCAAACAGAGCAAAGGCTAAACTACTGAATGCCAGCTGCATGCCACCGGAGAGAATATGCCCACTGGTGCAACCACCGGCCATGCGCGCTCCCCAGATGAGCAAAAAACCACCCACAAAAGCCCAA
>NZ_JBSMDE010000017.1:0-62985 GCF_056497305.1 Caldithrix sp.
GGCATGGACGACTATGTCAGCAAACCCATCGATCTGGAAGAGATTCAAACGGTTATTGCTTCCTGGGGCGAGAAAATTTTACAAAAGAAGAAAGCCTCGCCAGAAGCTTGATCGTTATCCGCCGGGCCGATCTGCCCTTAGACCATCTTGAACAAAATTTAGGGATTTTTGCTTAGATTTTGTTCAAGATGGGTTTACTGTTGAATAAGAATGGTTATCCCACTGTAAAGCCAATTCATTTTGAAGGCATTGCTTCCTAAAATCAGAAGAGACTCACCCCTCCAGCACGGCAACCAGCCAGATGATAAGCAACCCGCCAAAAAAAGAGACCAGTCTGGAAAAGCGGTCGTGGGAGTGCTGGTGTACTTCGGGCAGCAGATCATCTGACGCCACATGTAAAAAGGTGCCGGCAGAAAAGGCCGTTAAGGCGCCGATGGTTTTAATCGACGTTTGCTGTAAAAACAGATAAGTTAATAAAGCGCCCAGGGGCACCATAAGTGAAAAGGCAGTAAGGTAAAGAAATAATTTCTTATTAGAATAATTCTCTTTTAAAAACAGGCTGGTCAACGAGAGGGCAGCCGGCAATTTGTGCAAAATGATGGCTAGAAACACGATCAAACCTAAGCGAGGCACCAGTACGCCCGTACCCAGGGCAATGCCTGTGACCAAACTGTGTAAAGAAAGTCCCAGAAAGGCGGAGAGTCCTACCCGGTGATATTCACAATGCTCCGAGGGACAGGGGTGGGTCATAATGAATTTTTCTAAAATAAAGAGTAGTAAAAAACCGGCTAACACATAGCCCCCCAAGTGCGCACCTATCATTTCGGAAGCTTCGGGAATCATGTGTAAAAAGGCGGCTCCTAAAAGTACGCCGGCGCCGAGACTGATAAAATAATGCAAAATGCGGTGATTTTCTTTAAAGAAAAGAGGAATGATGCCCCCAATCCAGGCTGTCAGTACAATGCTGAGAGAATAAATCACCAATTCCAGAATTTGATGGTTGCTCATGAGTCTCTACCTTTCCTGTCCGCTTTTATTTTAATCTCGGACATATTTTCAGGATATTTCCCCTGAATGTTTCGATAGAATTGACGGATTGTTTTAATGTCTTTTTCAATATCTCCACTGGGCCAGATAAGTGGACCAAATCCGCCCTGTTTAGTTGCAAAATCTAAAAAGCCCAGTGCAATGGGCACTCCGGCGTTCAAAGCCATGTAATAAAAGCCGGTGCGCCAATATTCAGTCTTTCTACGCGTCCCCTCGGGAGAGAGAGTCAAAATCAGACGATCACTGTTAGCGAATAAATTGCGGCTATATTCGATAAAATTTTGGGATCGGCTGCGATTTACCGGTATAGCGCCACTCAGACGTAACAACCAGCTCAGAGGCCATTTAAACAGAGATTCTTTAGCCAGCCAATGTAAACGCAACCCCATGGAAGTGAAAATGAGCAGGCCGATAACCGCATCCCAGTTGGATGTATGTGGATAACCGATCATTACATATTTTTTTTCAGTGGGAATTTTGCCAACCGCCTGCCAGCCGATGAGTTTTAAAATGCGCTGACTTAAAAATTTCACGACCTTAAATATTAGTGAAGGTTTGGCTTGTTTTTGCATATCTGTGTTTTAAAAACCCAATTTTTTCATCAACATCTGAATGGGTCTTGAATTTTGCATGATGTAAAAGTGAATGGCCGGCACTTTCTTTTCTAACAGTTCGCTGACCTGTTTGTAAGCCCATTCCACCCCAATTTCCAGAACCTCCTCATTTTCATTGGCCTCTAAAACTGCGTCTGTCAGTTCGGGAGGCAGACTGATATGGAAGTTGGCCGGAATACTGGTTAATTGATTTTTGGAAGTTAAAATTTTTAACCCGGGAATGATCGGAGCGTCAATACCGGCCGCCCGACATTTTTCCAGAAAACGAAAATAATATTGATTATCATAAAACATCTGTGTCACCACATAATCGGCCCCGGCATCAACTTTCTTTTTTAATTGCTTGATGTCAAACTCAATATTGGGAGCGCTAATGTGTTTTTCCGGATAGGCGGCTACGCCAATGCAAAAATTGGATGATCGGGCGTCAATCAATTCTTCTTCCAGGTAAATACCCTGATTCATGTTGTTGATTTGCCGAACCAGGTCTACAGCGTAGCGGTTGATGCTCCGCCCATTGACCAGCGGCTTTTGATAGCTGTTTTCCTCTCCGCGTAAAGCCAGCACATTCTCAATTTCCAGATACTGCAAGTCGATTAAAAAATCTTCGGTTTCTTCGCGAGTGAAACCGTTGCACAATACGTGGGGTACGGCGTCAATATTGTATTTGTTCTGAATTAAAGCACAAATTCCCAGCGTGCCCGGCCTCTTACGTTTTACTTTGCGTTTAATGCCCTGAGGTGTCTCTTCGTAGGTCACTTCCGCAGCATGGCTGGTAATATCAATAAAAGGCGGATTAAATTTCGAAATATCGTCAACAACCTGTAACAAACTGCGGATATCTCCCCCCCGTTTCGGAGGAATAATCTCAAAGCTGATCAGTGTTTCATTAGCTTTGGCTAAATGCTCTACCACTTTCATGTTTTACTAATTCCTAAAATGAATATTTATAAGTGGGAGTAAATATAATTATTTTTTATTCCCTTGTCTAATTTTAGTTAGGAGATGAGCACAATTACACCGATATTATCTAAATTAATTTGGAGATTTGCTTCATTTTAAATACATTTATAAACTTTAACAAATTAAACATTGACGTATGTAACTCCAGGTTGATCTGAACAGGTTCTAATGATTGTGAATGTGCTGAGTACCCATCTCCCGAAATTTGTTTTAAGTAATGGTTAAGCTTCGGGGCACGGGGAATGAAACGCATCTATTTATGGTTTAAATTAAGATTAAATTGGCATAATAAAGGAATGGTAAAATGGCTCAAAAAGAAAAAGTCCACAAAATTACCTTAATTCCCGGAGATGGGATTGGCCCGGAAGTAACTTCGGCTGCTCGCAAAGTTCTGGCTGCTGCCGGGGTTGTCATTGACTGGGAAATCGTTGATGCCGGCGCTGGCGCCCTGCAAAAATATGGCACCACGCTGCCCGATGAAACCGTAGAATCCGTCAAAAGAAATAAGTTGGCTTTAAAGGGCCCATTAACTACACCCATTGGCGAAGGGTTTAAATCGGTCAATGTTCAATTGCGTAAGACCCTGGATCTGTATGCTAACATACGTCCCGTGCGTTCAGCCCTGGGGATCACTTTTCAGCACAAACCGATTGATCTGGTCATTTTTCGCGAAAACACAGAAGACCTTTACGCCGGTCTAGAGTATGAAATTGCTCCTGGTGTAGCGCAAAGTCTAAAAATTATCACCGAAAAGGCTTCCACGCGCATTGCCAGAGCTGCCTTTGAATGGGCCCGACAAAATAAACGCCAGATGGTACACGCCGTACACAAAGCCAATATTATGAAAAAAAGCGACGGCCTCTTTTTAGATAGCGTTCGACGCGTGGCTAAAGATTATCCGGAAATTGCTTACAAAGAGATTATTGTGGACAATTGCGCCATGCAGATGGTCATGCGACCGGAACAGTTTGATGTGGTAGTTTTAGGGAATCTCTATGGCGATATCATTTCTGACCTGGCCGCTGGTCTGGTTGGCGGGCTGGGCGTTGTACCCGGCGCCAATATCGGAGACGAGGTAGCCATTTTTGAATCGGTCCATGGCAGCGCGCCGGACATTGCAGGAAAAGGAGTGGCAAATCCCATTGCCACTATTCTTTCGGCAAATATGATGTTGCGCCACCTTGGAGAAAATAAAGCTGCGGATAAAATTCAGGCCGCCCTGGTGCTCTTTTTAGCAGAAAAGAAACATCTGACGCCCGATCTTGGCGGTCATGCTACTACCGATGAATTGGTGAATGGGCTGATCGAAAAGATCAAAATGTTACGTTAAAAAATCAGGATTTGGTGCAAATGGAGAAGCATCATCTGGCTTTTCAAAGATTAAAAGAGATTATTGATCAACATCAGCGATTTGTGCTGATCAGTCACATCTACACAGATGGCGATGCCCTGGGCTCGGTAATGGCTTTCTATCACTATTTAAAGGCGCTCAAAAAGGAGGTAAAGGCCATCATTCCCGGCCCTCTTCCCAGGCGTTATGAATTTTTACAGATAAAGAAAGCCATAAATAGCCATCCCAAAGCGCAGTTGGAACAGGCCATTGAACAGGCCGAAGTCATCTTAATTCTTGATATCAGCGCGCTGGAGCGCATGGATGAATGGTATCCTTTAGTAGTAAACACTAAAGCTAAAAAGATTTGCATCGATCATCATCCGGATATGTGTGAGCACATAGACCTAAAAATCATTGATGTGCAGCGCATTGCCACCTGTGAGATTATCTACGAATTTTTTGTGAATCAGCACATTGAAATCGATGAACAGATCGCTCTGGCGCTGTACACTGGCATCCTGAGCGATTCCGGCGGGTTCAGGTTTGAAGGAACCAGCGAGCGCACCTTGAAAATTGCCGCTGACCTGGCCCAAAAAAATATTGATCCGGCGCGCGTGTACAGTCAGGTTTATGAGTACAGCAACAAAAATCAACTCCGATTCTGGGGCCACGTTCTGGCCGGTTTACAATCCGATGGCATCATTGACTGGGCCGTTGTTCCCCACGCTACCCTCAAAAAATTTAATGTGAGCCTGGAAGAGTTAAACGGCTTGATCGACATCATCCGTAGAGACGCTACTGCGCAGATTTTTGCCATGTTTGTAGAAAAAGAAGATGGCCAGGTGATGGTTGGTCTGCGTTCCAAAAACGGTTTTGATGTCGGTAAACTGGCCCGTCTCTTTGGCGGTGGAGGCCATTTTCATGCGGCCGGCTTTTCTTCGGATCAGGCGCTGGACGAAGTAGTGGTTAAAACGCTAAGTAAAATTAAAAGCCTGCAAAAAGACTGGCCTGGAGAGAAATCATGAAAATCCGCTATCTGACAGCCGGAGAATCACACGGCCCGGCCCTGGCCGGCATTGTTGAAGGACTACCGGCCAATTTGCCGGTTGACCTGCAGCGCGTGAACCATGAATTGTTCCGCAGGCAGCAGGGCTACGGACGCGGCGGACGCATGAAGATGGAAAAAGATAAAATTGAAGTCTTGTCTGGAATTCGCTTTGGCAAAACTCTGGGCAGCCCAGTTGCCTTTATGTTAAGAAACAAAGATTGGGCTAACTGGACGGAGATCATGGCCCAGGATCAGGGCAAGCAGGAAAAGGTGATCACGCGCCCGCGTCCCGGGCATGCCGATTTGCCTGGCGCTTTGAAATACGATTTTGAAGACATGCGCAATGTGCTGGAACGATCCAGCGCACGGGAAACGGCCATGCGCGTGGCTGTCGGCGCCTTTTGCAAAGAGTTGCTCAACCATTTTAATATTCAGGTCTTCTCACACGTACTGCAAATCGGTCCGGTTAAAGCCGAATTTTCTAAAATAAAAGAAAAACTGCTCTCAGAGGATGTTAATCAATTGGCCGATGCTTCGCCTGTGCGTTGCCTTGATGAGACTGCTGCCGAAAAGATGATGGAATTCATTCGTCACACAAAACAGCAAGGTGATACGGCCGGAGGCATTATTCAGATTATTGTCAGAAATCTTCCGCCTGGCCTGGGAAGTCACGTCCACTGGGACCGCAAACTGGATGGGGCATTGGCTGGCGCGCTGATGTCCATTCAGGCCGTAAAGGGCGTGGAAATTGGGCTGGGATTTAGCGGCGCCGATTTGCCCGGCTCTCAATTTCATGATGAAATCTTTTTGCAAAACAACAAAATTGTGCGCAAGCGCAATAATGCCGGCGGCATCGAAGGGGGCATGAGCAACGGCCAGGATGTGGTGGCTCAGATTTTCATGAAACCCATTCCCACTTTAATGAAACCCCTGAATTCGGTAGATTTAAAAACCAAACAACCTTTTCTGGCCCACAAGGAGCGTAGCGATGTAACCGCTGTACCGGCCTGCGCGGTGGTGGCCGAGGCCGTGACTGCCCATGTGATGGCCAATGCCTTTTGTGAAAAGTTCGGAAATGACACGGTAAGCGATATGGAAGAGACTTTTCAAAATTACTTAAAGCGAATCAAACTTTAGGAGTAGTAATGAAGAAGGTTATTATCGAATATTGCGTTGTTTGAAACTACTATGACCGAGCTGCCAGTTTGGCGGCCAGGATTAAAGAAAAATTGGACAACGTAGAGATAGAGCTACAAAAGAGCAGCGGCGGCCGTTTTGAAATTTTTCTGGATGGCGAACAAATTTATTCCAAAATAGCTACCATGCGCTTTCCTGAGCCGGATGAAATTATTCAATTGTTAAAAGAGAGATTGAATTGATCCCGTTTGTTTAAAGACGACAAAGCCCCCGTACTTCCTTCAGAAGATGTAATGCAAAAGCGTGCGAAAATTTTTGTGCTGTGTGAGGTGGTAAAAAGGTTGAGTTGTTGAATTGTTTAATTGTTGAATGGCCTGTCCGGCTGGATAGCCGTCCAGACGGGCCTGTCTGGTTGTCTAGACGGGCCTGTACCAGAAAATCGGGGCGAGGGGGAGTTCAGACTACTATTGGACATCTCGAGCTGAAGCTCGAGTTACGTTGCGTTTGCGTGTTTTCCAATGGAAGGGATTCTCATAATGACGTGCCGGCACAAGCCTTCACCGCCTGGGCACAATTGGCCCCTTCGCAAAATAATTCGTAATTTTTAATTTAAATTGATTTTTTGAGCTCTCTGTGGTTGCTTTAATCCCAGCGCAGAAATGTTTTTGGTGGCGGCTATGCTGCCTTAGAATGCTCTTTACTGATCAATGGATTTCAGTAATTGTTTGGCTTCTTTATTCTGCGGATTAAAAGCCAGCACTCTGCGCGCCAGATTGGCCGCTTTTCCGTAATTGCCCTGGGCTTCAAACAGTTTGGCCAGCGTTAAATTGGCCTGCACATCGTTTGGATTGTTTTGCAAGGTCTCTTCCACTTCATTTCTAAACTTTTCCAGAATATTCAAATAACGGAATTTCGGACCCAGAGTTGGGTGTTTTACGATGTAGGCCGGATCTAAGTAAAATATTTTGCGATATTGCTCCAGAGCCAGGTCTTTTTTTCCGGTTTCCGTGTACAATTCTGCCAGCTTTAGATAAACACGAAGTAACGAATCATCCAGTGAAAGGACGAGAATGTAGTATTTTTCTGCCAGATCGTAGTTTTTCATTTCGTGATGGGTCAGGGCCAGGTTGAAAATAGCTTCTTTAAAATCCGGTTTGTATTTTACGGCATTAGTAAAAGCAATGGCCATATCCAGATAGACCTGCTTCTTTTTGATGGGATCCATCTTTAATACATTCCGATTATGGCGCTTTGGTTTGACCGAAATCAATTCTACAGATTCGCTGTTTTTGGTTTCCAGCAATTCCAGGAAGGCGGAAATTAATTCTTCGATTACCGCCTGTTTGTAAATGGTTAAGCCTTTTAAAAAATAGGCATAAGGATTATCTTCCTGAAGTTCGATGGATTTGTTCAGTTCATTTATAGCGCTGTAAAAGATTTGCGAGCGGTAATAGCAATCGCCCAGGCGCAGATGATATTCGTAATTATTGGGATTTAACTCAGCGGCCTGCCGGTAATATTCAATGGCTTTGCGAAAATTCTTTTTGTCGTAATACACGTTGCCCCATTCAAAAAAGGAAGGCGCAAAATCGGGGTTGATTTCCGTAGCTTTTTTCAATGATTTTTCGGCCTGGGTAAATTGTTTCTGTTTACGTAAAACGCGCCCGATGTAGTAATAGGCCTTGTAATCATTGGGATTCAACTCTTTTACGCGTTCAAAATCCTTTAATGCCAGGTCATATTTTCCCTGTTTTAAGTAAATAAGGCCCCGGCCATAGTAAGGCTTGGAAAAATTGGGCAAAGCTTTAATTACTTTGTTGAATTGTTCTAGCGCTTTGTTGTACTTTTCCGCATTAAAATAGACAATACCCAGGTTGTAATACGCCTCCCAGAAATCGGGGTCCTTTCGGATGGCCTGCCGAAAGAGCCCGGTCACTTTTTCGATGCGGGCGTTGGGCTGGTCATTTTCCATGTAAGCCTTAATAAAAGCTTCAAACGC
Source organism: Caldithrix sp. (assembly GCF_056497305.1). Lineage (NCBI taxonomy): Bacteria > Pseudomonadati > Calditrichota > Calditrichia > Calditrichales > Calditrichaceae > Caldithrix > Caldithrix sp. The sequence goes on from NZ_JBSMDE010000017.1 coordinate 8,142, forward strand.
CTGCACAGAATTGGTAAGCGTGAAAGACAAGAGCTGCTTCTCGGTGTTGCTTACCGGGATACCAGTCAGGGAAATCAACTGATTAATGACCTGATTTCCAAGATCAAAAAATTTATTGACCGGCTGCCTGAACTGATTGGATAAAATAGTTGTGCCGTTAAAGGCATTGCTAAATTGAACCTTTAGAGTAATAATGTTGTTTTCTACAAAAAAAGAGCCTGAGACTGTCATTTCAACCCGCGCATAGCGCCCAATGTGGTAAATCATGCGTTCGTCCAGCGGCGATTTGCCGAAGCCCACTTCATCCAACACTTTTTGCAATACCTTTTTTTCCGGCAGGTAAAAACCAGACAGTACACTCAACTTGTTCCTTAAATAATATTCCAGGCCAAAAGACATCCAGTTGTATTTCTGGTTTGGTTTTTCGTTAAAAAAAGGTAGTAGCGCTATTTTCCTCTTATCCTGAGCTAAAACAGAGCTCAAAAACAAAAAAACGATTAAACCGACATATGTTAATTTACGCAGCATTTTCTCCGTACATTCCTGATTTTCTATTATTTCAATGTATTGTTTTCGACCAGATTTAAAACATTTTTAATTTAGTTTTACAATTTCATTCTTTTTTACCAGTTCAAATGGTCGATTAAAATATTTCCTGCTACTTTAGCCCTGGCAGAAGGTTCCATCCCTCTTTTGTTTTTACAAAATCACTTCACCGGTTAAAAAAGTCAGCTCAAAACAGGGAAAGGCGCAATTATCAGGCCTTTAATAAATCGCTGTGCGATTTTCTGGTAAAATCATCCTTCCATTTTTTACCAGTTTCGTCTTGTTTTGCCGTTTTGTTAATGAATAAAGATAAAAAATAATTCTTTAAATTGCACATTTCTGTGCGCTAAACAGAAAATTTGTTCCTCGAAAAATTTAAAGCCAGACCAATGGCTGCACAGCTGGTCAATAAGAACGAGCCTCCGTAACTCAGAAAAGGCAGGGGCAGACCGGTGACCGGAGCAAAGCCAATGGTCATTCCAATATTTACGATGGTGTGAAAAGCCAGAATGGTCGTTAAGCCGCTTAAAACAAGACGTGAGTAATCGGATTTGACGGAATTGGTCAGCCAGATTAGATAAATGAAGAGAAACAAATAGATCAACAATACCGTCACTATTCCGAAAAATCCCCATTCTTCTCCCAGAACAGAAAAGATAAAATCGGTGTGGTGCGCCGGTAAAAAGTTTAACTGCGACTGCGATCCCTGTAAAAATCCTTTGCCCCAAATTCCCCCGGAACCGATGGCGATTTTACTTTGAATAATCTGATAACCAGCGCCCTGTGGGTCATTCTCTGGTTTTAAAAAGGTTAAAATGCGTTTTTGCTGGTAGGCTTTCAGCGAACCCCACAAAAGAGGTGTAATGTAACCGATGAACAGGTTCTGAACAATGACCAGCGCTTTTAAATAGAATTTCCGTCTGGTAAAGGCCAGAATGAGTGCGATAATAACCAGCCAGCCAACAAAGGTGTACGTATTGAAAGCCGCTAACATGGTAATCATCGGCGGCAGCAGGACGAACAGTACAAACCAGGAAACGCCTGCAATGTAAAGCATGGGTACGATCAGGGCCAGGAAGACCAGAGAAGTACCCAAGTCGGGTTGTTTAACAATCAGGGCAAAAGGCAAAAGCACCAGCACAAAGACAACCAATAAGTGCCTAAACTGATCCACCACGCGGTTATTGGTGGAAAGGTAACGGGCCACAGCCATTACGGTAGCGATCTTTGCAAACTCCGATGGTTGCAGGCGCACAGGGCCCAGTTTAAGCCAGCGTTCTGCTCCAAAGCCTTTCACACCGGCAAATAAAACGGCAATCAAACTGAGCAAAGCCAGAATGTACAGAAAATAGCTGTTTTTCATGATTAGCTTAAACGGTAAAAAATTAATAACAAGCATCAGGGCCAATCCCAGAAAAGCGTACATGAGCTGTCTGCTAAAATACCCCTGATTTTCAGCCGAATAGTAGGTGGCGCTAAAGATGGTCAGTAAACCAATGACCATTAACAGTAGAGTGGGCCCCAGGATGAACCAGTCTATTTCCCTGTAAAATTTGTTTAAAAGTGCCATGTTAGTGAATCTCCGGAACTCTGAGTATGGGAATGGGAGCCAGGCTATCAATGGGTAGCGGATTAATGCCTTGCTCGACATTTAAGGTGTCTTTTTTAACCACCGGCCTGGGAATAAGTTTATTGTAAAAGTACATTTCCAGAAATTTACGGGCTATGGGTGCTGCCACTCCACCGCCGCTCCCTCCGTTTTCCACAATGACAGCGATGGCTACTTCCGGATGGGAATAGGGCGCAAAGGCCATAAACCAGGCATGGGGATCGCCGTGGGGATTTTGGGATGTGCCGGTTTTGCCGGCCATGTCGATGCCGGGTACTTTGCCCAGCCAGCCTGTGCCGCCATTAACGACGCGATGCATCCCTTCGCGCACAATATCAAAGACCTCGGCTGAGATGCCCTGTACCACTTTGGAACGGGAGGGAAAGTAAATGGTCTTGTGTGTCTGGTAGTTGTAAAGGTGATCGATTAAATGCGGGCGATGGTACACGCCACGATTGGCCAGAATCATTGCAAACTGCGCAATCTGTAAAGGAGTGGTCAACAGCTCGCCCTGCCCGATGGCCAGATTAGCCAGATTACCCTTGGTCCAGCCATTTTTACCGTAGATTCGATTAAAATATTCTACAGTAGGCACCAGCCCGGCATTTTCGTTTGGCAGATCAATATTGGTTTTTTGCCCGAAGCCCAGAAGCTTGCTGTATTTGGACCAGGTTTCCAGGCCAATTTTTAATCCCAACTGGTAAAAGTACACGTTACAACTGTTCTTAATTGCACCGTACAAATCCAGTTGTCCGTGTCCCTTAGGATTCCAACAGCGGATGATTTTGCGGCCCAGACGAAAATAGCCGGGACAATACGCTTTCCAGGAGGGCGTAATGATGCTCTCTTGCAGGGCGGCAATGGCTGCTACAATTTTGTAGGTCGAACCGGGTGGGTAAGCGCTTTGTATGGAGCGACTGTACAGAGGATGGGCTTCGTTTTCGATGAGTGCGCGCCATACCCTGGCATCGATCTTACCGCTCAGGTCCCGAATGTTGTAATCTGGCTTACTCACCAGGGCCAGGATGCTCCCATTGCGTACGTCGATGGCCACCAGCGAGCCCCGTTTGTCGGCCATCAAATCTTCGGCAAACTTTTGCAGATCATAATTGAGAGTCAGGTAGAGATCACTGCCATGAATGGGCGGTACATTGAGTTGTGGGTCGTAATCGCCTAAAATCTTGCCCGAAGCATCCACGCGCACGTAACGTACGCCTTTAACGCCTCTCAGTTCAATATCGTAATAGCGTTCCAGGCCGGTCTTGCCGATCATATCGCCCGGTTCATAACGGGCATCGCGCTTCTGTTCCTGCTCATTAACTTCGCCAATGTAGCCGAAAATATGGGGCGAATTAATGCCCGGTGGGTAGTAGCGCTTAAAATCGAGAATCAGATCAAAGCCCGGTAAAAAATATTGATTTTCTTCCAATAAGATTCGGGTGAAATCATCGATATCGCGGCGAATAATGGTCGGTTTAAAGCGCGGGCTCTTTTTTAATTTACGTTCAATGTCTTTAACGTCTATCTTCAAATATCGGGCCAGCGACTCGATGGTACTGTGTGGCGTGTGGGCTTTAATCAATGCCGCTGAAAAGGAGGGCCGGTTGTCAACTAAAATTTTCCCGTTTCGGTCCAGAATTAATCCGCGTACCGGATTCAGTTTGATTTGCCGGATGAGGTTGTGTAGCGAAATATCCAGGTAGTATTGACGATGCAGCACCTGCAGATTGAAAAAACCGGCCAGCAACACTAAAAATCCGGCGGTGAGTACCGTTGAAAAAATGAAAGCTCTTTTTGACCGTTGATGCGATGTAGTAAAATACCTCATGGCTCTTCGCTCAGATAGCGTTTTAAAAAGGTATTGATAATAATTAAACTGATCAGAGTGTAAATGGCGTTTGGCAGAGCGCGATTAATAATCATGACCGACAAATTGAGTTCAGCCCTGATGCCCAAAAGGCTGTAGAAGATGAGTTCATGAATGAGAATGAACAGCACAAACCATAAATCCATGAACAGGCCTTTGATGTTCTGACCATGGAATTTGCCTACCAGATAACCAACCAGCGCTTTGGGAAAGGCAGACATGCCAACCGGCATGCCGGTAAGCGCATCCTGAATCAACCCCAAAACAAAGCCGGCGGTGCTACCGCGAATAACGCCAAAACGTTTGGCCAGCAACAACACAATGCACAACACCAATTCGGGCTGCCAGATATGAATGCGAATTAAGGGCACAATTAAAGCCTGGGCCAATATGGCCGGCAGACCAAAAAGAAGAAGCAGCACTAAAAAGTATTTATTTTCCTGGTTCATCTAAATGGGGCTCCATTTCAATGATGAAAACTTCTTCCAGCGCATTAAAGTCTACGCTGGGTTGAACCAGCACATTCTGAAACATCTCATTGGGCCGTTTTTCAACCGAGACCACTACGCCTACTTTGATCCCCGGAGGATAGATCTGGCTTAAACCCGAAGTAAATAAAATATCGCCTTCCACCACTTCAATGGTGTTGGGAATGTAGTTTAAGCGCAGGCCATTTTCACCATCCCAGCTGACAACGCCCACTTCTCTGTTGCGCTGAATGCGTACGCTGACCCGCGCATTGGGATCGAGCAGGATTTGACAAAGCGCAAACGGTTTGCTGACCTCCACCACGCGACCTACCAGGCCCTCGGCAGTAATAACGGCTGCTCCTTTGTGTTTGGGGGCAATATTGTTAGCAATGATGCGAAAACCGGTCACAATTTCCTGGGGGCTGTAGCCAATAACTTTGGCTGGTATTAAGTTATACTTAAATTGAAAGCGGATGTTTAGCAATTTCTTGAGGCGCAGATTTTCTAAAAGCGCTTCCTGCAGCTGGAAATTTTTAAAGGAGAGAAGGGTATTCTGGCGGCGCAGTTCACGATTCTTTTCGTAAAGGTTAAAGTAGTCACGAAAAACAACCACCGTTGCTTCCAGTCGACCAACCGTTTGCAGAGAAAAATGCCGCAGGCCCTTTACCATTGCCTTGTCGCTGGTGGTCATGAATAAGAAAGAGAGCAGCAGATAAACAAACAGAATCAGGCCTTCTCTGTACCGAATAAAAAATGCACTAAAAATATTCACAGAAAATCAATCAATGGTTAAAAAATTCCCACCTTAAAACGTACGTTTCTGACGCATTAACACTTTTTCGTATTGTTCAGGAGCGTCCAGTATTTTCCCGCAACCACGGGCCACACAGGTCAGCGGATCGTCGGCCACGTGAATGGCCATCGAGGTTTCTTCACGCAGACGGATGTCCAGATTTTTTAGCAGGGCTCCACCGCCAGTCAGAATTATTCCACGATCCAGAATGTCGGAGGCCAGTTCAGGGGGCGTGCGTTCCAGAGAAAGCTTGACCGCTTCAATGATGGCGGTGATGGCATCGTTCAGGGCTTCGCGAATCTCAACCGAACTCACCTCAATGGTTTTAGGAATACCGTTGATTAAATCACGGCCTTTGACTTCCGTGGTTACTTCTTCTTCTAATGGTGCGGCGGAACCGATGGTACATTTGATGTCTTCCGCCGTTTTTTCACCGATTAAAAGGTTGTGATTCTTTTTGAAATGCTGAATGATGGCCTGGTTCATTTCATCGCCAGCAATGCGAATGGACGTGTGAGTCACAATACCACTCAGGGAGATGACGGCGATTTCCGAGGTCCCGCCTCCAATGTCCACAATCATGTTGCCAACCGGTTCATCAATATCCAGGCCCACGCCGATGGCCGAAGCCATGGCCTCGGCAACCAGATCTACCTGCCGGGCGCCGGCTCGTTCCGCCGCGTCGCGAACCGCACGTTTTTCGACTTCCGTAATCCCGGACGGTACACAAACCAGAATCTTGCCCAGCATCATACGGTTTACATTGGCTTTTTTGATGAATTCGCGGATCATGATTTCATTGGCTTCAAAATCGGCTATCACGCCATCTTTCAAAGGGCGGATGGTCACAATGTCCTGGTGGGTGCGTCCGAGCATTTGCCGTGCTTCGTTACCCACGGCAACAACATGATCGCTGTCTTCGCCCAGGGCAATAACCGATGGCTCGTTGACCACAATGCCTTTGCCTTTAACATAGATGAGTGTGTTGGCTGTCCCCAGATCTATTCCAATATCTGTAGAAAAAAAGTCAAAAAATGAAAAACCCATTGGAAGCTCCCTGCTTCATTATTTCAGACGTCTTTAAACTGAACTGACCGGAATGAGATCGTTTCCGGCCCCCACCATTCGAAATAGAGACTAAAATGACCAAACTTCGTTAAGGAATAAACAATCCTCTACAGACTACAGTCGTTCCAGCCCCGGTTTCAAGATTACTAATTTCTTAAAAAGATTAAAGTTACTAAAAACACTGAATACAAGCAAACTAATCATTGACTGCTATCGACAAAATTTGTCAATTCTTAACTTTTGTAAAATGGGTTTTGTAGTTTTAATGTTTTTTGTTTGCCATCCAGCCAGGCCTGTACACCGATGGGCATTGTAAATTTGCGGAAGCCATGCCCATAGGGAAAGTTGTAAATAACCGGATAGGGCCGATTGGAAAAGTAATCTTTCAGAACGATCTCTAAAGGGATGTGCTTTCTGCTTTCGTTTTCATCCACGCAATCCAGAAACTGACCGAGAATGAGTCCGGCGATTTGATCAAATAAACCGGCCTGCTTTAACTGGGCCAGATAACGATCGATTTTGTATGGCGCTTCTCCCACATCTTCTAAGAAGAGAATGGCGCCTTCCAGGTTGGGCATGAATGGTGTACCCAATTGATGGGCGATCATGGAAAGGCAGCCGCCAATGATCGGCCCGCTGGCCTGGCCCGGGCTCCAGATTTCAACTGCTTCTGCATGGAAGTCAAATTTGTACTCGGCATGGGGATTTAAAATTTGTTGCCAGAAATGGCGTTCAGTAAAATGATCCATATTCCCGGCCATTTCTACAGCAACCATTGGTCCGGAGAACGAAGGCAATCCAGCTTTTTGCAACAGGGCCAGTTGCAGGGTGGTAATGTCGGAATAGCCAATCAGAGGTTTGGGGTTTCGGGCTATGCGCTGGTAATCCAGTTGATCCAGCAAACGTAAAGAGCCCCAGCCGCCCCGCGCACAAACAATCATGTCGACTTGCGGATCAAAGAAAAACATTTCCAGATCCTGCACGCGTACGGCATCGCTTCCGCTAAAATAGAGATGGCGGGCTGTAAGACTCTGACCGCGTTTGACCTTAAAGCCGCGGGAGATAAGATACTGAATCCCCTCTTCAATTTTTTGCGGATTGGCCGGAAAGGCGGGAGCCAGCACGCCAATGGTGCCGTTCTGTTTAACCGGTAAAAGCGATGGCATTACAAGTCCTTTTTTTATTTTTTAAGATAAAAGCAACTTTCATTTAAATCCACTGTTTTTTGGGGGAGCTGTTGGGCTTTTTATCAGCTGGGCACATTCACTAAATCCATTTCCTGGAAAAGGTCACGACAAGAATGTTTCTTTGAACTTTGCTGGTAGAAGTTAATGACACCAGCCGCCAATGAATTGGCCGGTTAGAAGGTATGTTCAATAAATATGTAACCTGTTCAATGAAATCCAATCTAAAGCAAAAAGAAAAAACGGAGATGCAACATGGAACAGCTTTTAAGGAAAGCTAAAAAGGCTAAATACGTGGTGGTTACGCCGCAAGATGTACAGGAATTGTTAACCCATTGCCGGCTTATCGTAGAACATGACACCATGGTTTCGGACAAAATTCGTTTATTTTTGTGCTCTGAAACCTACCTGGTTCAGGAAAAATCGGACAAAGGTGAGTTTTTGCTGCGCGCTTTTGACACGGAGCTTCAGGCCAGGGATTTCATTATGAGCCGCATGAAGGTGTACGAAGATATGTGGGATGGCTGCGGTTGTAAAGTTTATTATTACGAGTAGGAGTTCAGGACATCATGCCAATATGGTGATTGATTACCTGTTTAATCACTTCTTCAATACTTAGTTGTTGCTGCGTTACCGGTTTTGGCTCGCTTTTGGCGGTTTTCTGTGTGGCCATAAATTTTTTATCGCTCTGAGGAAGTTGTTCTTTTTTTACTTTCAATTGGGCTACCATCGATGCCTCCCTTTGAGTTTCAAATTGGATTTGAAAAACTTTTAAATTTCAGGGATACAGAACATTCCCAATCCAATGTTTTGGGCAGTCCTTTGACCGTCCCCTGCTTTCTCCTATCTTCGGAATAAGGCATGAAAAGTAAAGGGCGATCTCTAAAAAAAGGCTCTTTTTGAGGCCTTGCTCACAAAAGAGAAAAGTTGTTTTTGTGGTTGAATAATATGTAAATTCACTTTTAACACAAAAATTTAAGGAACGTTATGAAGGGTTTTTTGTTATTGACCTTTACAGTGCTCATTTTCTGGAACTGTAATCGGCGGATTGTGGATGATGGGCAGCAAAATAATTCACCAGACAGTACAGCGCTGGTGGAGCGGGTAGGGCAGAGTGATCGATTTGAAATTGTGACCTGGAATATTGAAAATTTTCCCAAAGCCGGAACGCAAACCGTGAAAGATGTGGCTCAAATCATTAAAGACCTGGATGTTGATCTGATTGGGGTTCAGGAAATTGCCAGCATCCGATCCTTTAACGAGCTGTTGGATCAACTTTCCGGCTGGCAGGGGGTGCTCTCTTCAGACACCTACGGAAATGGCAATTATCAAAAGACCGGAATTTTGTACAAAACCGATTTTATTTCGGTCTCTGCGGTAAAAAATATTTTTGAGAACGATGGTTATGCCTTTCCACGTCCACCGCTGGAGGCTTACGTGGAAATTAAAGACTCAGAGGGGGTAAAGTTCAATTTTAATATCATTGTTCTGCATCTTAAAGCCAGCGGTGGAAGTGAAAATGAGGCGCGGCGCAAAGAGGCTGTAAAAGACCTGGCCCAGTTTGTGCACAACGAAATCGACGCCGGGGCTGACCCTGATTTTGTGGTGCTTGGTGACTGGAATGATGTGTTAACCGATCCTGAAACCAGCAATGTCTTTCTGCCCATGCTCAACGATCCGCAAACCTTTTTGTTTTTAACTCAGGGTTTAACCAATCAATTTTCTTACATTTCCAATACCTTTAAAAGTTTGATCGATCATATTATGATTACCAGCGATGCCAGAACAGAATATGGACAGGGAGAATGTAAGGTGCTCTATCTGGATCAGCAATATTTTTCATATCCGAACAATGTGTCAGACCATCGGCCTGTCATGGCCCGTTTTCAGGGATTTACATTGAAGCTCAGCGCAAATTAGACTAAGGCAGCAGAGCCGTAACCAAAAAACTTCTTTAAAAAATGACTGGCCACTGCCCCGGAAACCTTTAACTCTTACACTCATATACTCTTAACTTTACTCCTCCAACAGCAGAAGTCATTTCACCAATTAGCCCTCACCTCCTCGATCCCCCTCTCCCAGAAAAAAATCTGGGAGAGGGGGAAGACCTGTGTGGGAAATTTTCTTAATTGTCTGGCAGCTACAGCCGGTTGAAGCGAAGCGGAAATCCCGATTTTCGGGTACAGGCCCGTCTGGACAACCGGACTGGCCCGCCAGTCTGGCAAGGCGCAGCCTGACAGGTCTGGACAGCCGGACAGGCCCGTCTGGCCACCGGACAGGCCATTCAACAATTAAACAATTCAACAACTCAACCTTTTTACTTCCTCACACAGCACAAGAATTTTCGCAGGCTAAAGTATTAAATGTTTTGAAAAAAGTATTCTATTACACTCTTAACTCTTACACCCATACACTTTTCCACGCTTGTGTCTGCTAGTTGAGGTCTCGAGCTGAAGCTCGAGTTACGTTTGCTTAGGAATTGTTTGCCAGTGAAAGGGATTCCGACCCCGCTGAAGCGGGGTCGGAATGACCCTCGGTACGGTCCTTCGCCTTTCAGGGCACTACTTGCCCTTTCACAAAATAATTCGTAATTCGTAATTTTTAATTTCTAATTTTTAATTAAAATTGTTCTTTTGCCTGTCCGGCCGTAAGACGGGCGCCCTTTGCGGTTTTTAAAGGTTGCGCTCTGTTTCCTTAGAGGTTAAAGGTTTCTGTTTACGAAGGAAAAGAAAAACAAAATAAACAATTCCCAGAATATCAGCCAGCAGGTCTAAAGCATCGGCATCGCGGTTCATGGTCAACGCCTGATGTGCTTCGTCGCTGATGGCAAACAGAATGGCCGCTATGAGGGCTATTTTTACGCGCCTTTTTTTGATCCAGGGATGGGGCTCCAGGGTCATGCCACGCATCAGCAGCCAGCCTAAAATACCAAAGATCAAAAAATGAACCAGTTTATCTTCGATCTGAAGACCTAGCGGCGGTAGAGTAAAGCCGCTTAAAGAAGACTGGATGGTAATCAAAATCATCAACAAAAGCCAGGGTAAATGGGCATTGAGACGTTCTCCGGTCATAAGCTTCCACCTCATGTAGTGAACTAAGCAGAAAACCTAACAAGCCCTTTCCAAAAAAGCAATTTCTTTTGACATCCTTGGCTGTCGTATCTAAATTGTCTTTTTAGAAAAGAGGGATTTTGAATGGGAATTTTGAAAAAGGGAAAATATCGCATCGTTTTTCCAAGCCACATCAAATATTTACCAGAGGCCGAAAGCCTGACCTGCAAAATCAGTAAAGAATTATCGTTTGATCAGGACGCCCGCGATGATCTGTCCATTGCGATTACAGAACTGTTTAATAATGCCTTGCACCACGGCAACAAGAACGATGCGTCAAAAAATATTACCATTACCTTTACGGCCGTTTCCGACGGCCTGCAGATTTCTGTACGCGATGAAGGGAGCGGTTTTAGCCCCGAGAAAATCAAAAATCCTCTGGAAGATGAAAATATTTTAAAAACCAGCGGTCGAGGTCTCTTTTTAGTGGAACAGTTGGTTGATAAAATACGTTACAAGGTTTCGCCGGAAGGCACGGAAGTGATCGTCTTCAAAAAGTTTAAAAAATAGATGAGTCCCGTTTAAATGCTGCGAATTTCACGCATCGATGGCCTGTACTTTCAACAGAATACATTGCTGATCTGGTAGTGAAATTCGGCGGCCATATCTTTTTAGAGTGGACTCCTAAATAGTTCTTTATTTTAATGGGCCGGTATTGATTCCATCAAGATGAATAAAGTTGTGATAAAAATGAGGTTTTTAGATAGATGAGTCAAAATAAAACGGTTGTGGTTGCCATGAGCGGCGGGGTTGACAGCTCTGTGGCCGCTTTGTTGCTAAAGGAGCAGGGCTACAACTGTATTGGCATCACCATGAAGCTCTGGGATTATGAATTGGTGGGCGGCAATGTAAACCATGAAAGCGGTTGCTGTTCACTGGATTCCATCAATGATGCCCGCCAGGTGTGCGCTAAGCTGGGTATTCCCCATTATGTGCTCAATTTCAGCCGCGAATTTCATGAGAGTGTGGTGGACAATTTCATCAGCGAGTATCTGGAAGGCCGAACGCCCAATCCCTGCGTGCTTTGCAATACAAAGATCAAGTGGCAGACCTTAATCGAACGCGCCAGTCAGCTGGGCGCCGATTACATTGCCACCGGACATTATGCCCGCGTGCGCTTTAATGAACAAACAGGTCGTTACGAGCTGTGGCAGGGTAAGTACAAGCAGAAGGATCAATCTTACGCCTTGTGGGGCATTAAGCAGTCCAGTCTGGCCAGAACTCTGTTTCCGCTTGGAGAATTGACCAAGCCACAGGTGCGGGATCTGGCCGAACAATACAGTTTGAAGACGGCTGCCAAAAAGGAGAGCATGGAAATTTGTTTTGTGCCGGACAACGATTACCGACGCTTTTTAACGCAGGCCGTAAACGGGCTGGAGGAAAAACTACAGGGCGGCGAACTGGTAACGGTCGAGGGCAAGAAGGTGGGCCAGCACAAGGGCTATCCCTTCTTTACCATCGGGCAGCGCCGGGGATTGGGCCAGGGGTTTGGTAAGCCCATGTACGTCATCGAAACAGACGCCAGACATAATCGGGTGGTCATTGGTGAAGAGAAGTACCTGTTTTCCAGGGAGTTTATTGCCAGATCCGTGAATTTTGTGAGCGTAGAAAATGCCAATGGGGGGCTGCGTGGGCAGGTTAAAATACGCTACAAATCACCGGCTGCTCCGGCGACTATTTACACACTTGATGAAGATCGGGTAAAGGTGGTTTTTGATGAGCCGCAAAAGGCGGTTACTCCAGGCCAATCTGCCGTTTTTTACGATGGTGAAAAAGTTCTGGGCGGCGGTATCATCGAATCGTTTGTCAAAGCCAAGCTCTGAGGCAGCGGTCAGCAAGGAAGAAGCCCGCTGTAGTGATGTTCTCGATATTTGTTTGCCCCTGATTTTTGAACTTTGTAATTTACCGTTGATGGTAAAAAGGATTTGAGGGTGGGGGCCATGTCATTGCAAAAAGAAGTTAAGAGAATTACCGTTCCTGTGATTAAACGCCTGAAGGAACAGGGCGAGCCCATTGCCATGCTAACGGCTTATGATACCTTGATGGCAGAAATTCTGGATCAGAGCGGCGTTGATATTATTCTGGTGGGAGATTCGGGTGGCATGGTTATGGCCGGGCACGAAAATACGCTGTCAGTGACTATGGATGAGATGCTGCATTATGTTAAAGCGGTACGCCGAGGGGTGAATCGGGCTTTGCTGGTGGCCGACATGCCTTTTTTGAGTTACCAGGTTAGCCTGGAGGAAGGCGTGCGCAATGCCGGACGCTTTTTGCAGAAAGGAGGCGCCGAGGCGGTTAAAATTGAAGGGGGCAAAACGGTGCTGCCCCTGGTTGAGCGTCTTGTCCAAATCGGCATTCCGGTCATGGGACATTTAGGCCTCACGCCCCAATCGGTTCATCTGTTTGGCGGGTACGGGGTTCAGGGCAAGGAAGCCAAAATGGCCGAAACATTGAAAGAAGACGCCGTGTTGCTGGAAAAAGCCGGCGTCTTTTCCATCGTTCTGGAAAAAATGCCTGCTAATCTGGCCCGGGAGATCAGCGAAAGCCTGAACATTCCAACCATTGGAATTGGAGCCGGAAAATTCTGCGATGGGCAGGTTCTGGTAAGCCACGATATGTTAGGGCTTTACGAAAAATTCAAACCTAAATTTGTCCGCCGATACGCCGAATTGGGCAAAACAATGCTGGAGGCCTTTATTAACTACGTACAGGATGTTAAACAAAGAGATTTCCCGGATGACCATGAAAGTTATTAAGACCATTCCGGAAATGCGGGCCTGGACCAGGGCCATGAAAGCCCGGGGCGAAACCATCGGCTTTGTGCCGACCATGGGTTTTTTGCATGAAGGTCATTTGAGCTTGATCCGCCAGGCTAAAAAACGGGCCAGTCGGGTGGTGGTAAGCATTTACGTGAATCCCACACAATTTGGGCCCAACGAGGATTTTGAAAAATATCCCCGCGATTTTGAGCGGGACGAGCGGCTCTGTCTGGCCGAAGGGGTTGATGCTGTGTTCTATCCGGATGATCGCGAAATGTATGCTCCGCTGCACAAGACCTATGTGATCACCGAAGATTTAAGCCAGGTGTTGTGTGGCCAGTCGCGCCCCACGCATTTTCGCGGTGTGACCACCATTGTGGCCAAACTATTTAACATTGTCCAGCCCGATCTGGCTGTGTTCGGTCAAAAAGACGCACAACAGGCCATTATCATCAGGCGCATGACCGAAGACCTGAACTTTCCGGTAGAGATCGTTGTGGCCCCGATTGTGCGGGAAAAAGACGGTCTGGCCATGAGCTCGCGCAACAAATATTTGAGCCCGCAGCAAAGGAAAGAAGCAACCGTACTCTACCGCAGTTTAAAATGGGCGGAAGAAGCCTTTCGGAAAGGCAACCACAATCTGGAAGCCATCAAAGCGCAAATGCGCCAGATGATTAACACTGAATCTTCAGGGAGGATCGATTACATTGAGGCTGTGGATGCCGAAACCCTCGGCCAGCCAAAAGCAGGTGAACGTCCTGTTTTACTGGCCCTGGCTGTCTATTTTGAACCGGCCCGTTTGATCGATAACACCATCCTGAGTTAAACCGTTGCTCGAGCAGATAGAGTTTATTTTTTCTTGCCTTTTGCTTATGGAACTTTTATTTTTTAGGGAAACAAATCCGGCAAATCAGAGTTCAATTATCTGATTTGAAATGGAAATAACATTGGGGGTTGACCATGACTAACAAACGATTCTTTGTTGGCTCTTTATTAATGGTATTGATTTTTTCATTCCCCTTATGGGCTCAATTTCGACACCAGCCAACCAAACCGAACATTGCATCTGTTTTAACCAATCCACAAGCGGCTCTGTTTGGAGGAATCTTAAATCCCAATAAACTGCAAATGCACCACACGGTGTCCATGTCTTTTGGTAGCTGGGCCGGTCAAAGCATGATGTTGAGCAGTTATTTAAATACGATTGATTACCAGATATCCGAAAAACTGTGGTTGCGGGCCAATATTGGCATCATGTCATCCCCTTACAACACGTTTGGTCAGGGCTTCTTTTTAAATAAACCGCAGTTTTTTGGCGGAGCTCAGTTACACTATCAGATTTCGGAAAACAGTAAGATTTCGCTGGAATTTAACAGCTCGCCTTTTTACCGTCCGGTGTTGGGAGAGTTTTCCCAATTTGGTTATTAAGCCACAAAAAGGTGTTCAAAAAGACAGGAGGCAAACCAGATTTTATCCATCCTGATTCCAGTTTTTTATGGAACCATTCTCCTTCGACCTGCCTTGTGGCAAACTCTTTTTGCGCCGGAATATTTTGAAATCTGGGGGCTGCCATAAAAAAGATTAGAATTGTTGGTGTATTTTCTTTAAATTCCGCACGTTCATAAAACGAATAAAATAAATGCAGGGAAATACGTTGAGACATCGCAGAAGAACTAATACGCAATTGATGAACACTAAAAAATCGCTACAGGCCAAAAGGCGCCATTTCCCTAAAAAATCAAATTCTTTTGGCGGATTTTTCAAATTTGTGTTTATTTTAATCGTCGTTGTAGGTTTTTTATATGTGGGTTACAATTATCTTTTGCCTGTGGTCAAGGAAAAATTACCCGCATTAAAGGAGTTGACTTCCAGAGAAACGCCCATGCCCGAAAAGAGCGAAGAAAGACCACAACTGCCCTCCGAAACCGTGCCGGAAAAGAGCCGTCAGCCGGAGACCTTTCTGCCCAATATTCAGGTAGAAATTTTAAACGGTTGCGGCGAGCAGGGCATAGCCAAAATTCTGGCCGATAAATTAATGTCCCTGAAATACGATGTGGTCAATACCGGAAATTACTTAAAAAAAGGCAAGCCCTTTTTTGAGGTTGAAAAGACGCGTATCATCAATCAGGTCGATTCTGAAAAGACCAGAGAGAAAGCCAGAAAATTGGCGCAACAAATTGGCATTCCTGAAGAACAGGTGGAATTTATTGCCAATCCCAATCCGATTGCCGATATTACCATTGTGATTGGGAAGGATTTTAAGTCGTTAGAAATATTTAAAGGGAAGGGTGAATGACAGCGCAGGAACTGGTAAAAAAGATTACGGATCTGGCACTGGATAAAAAGGCTAAGCAAATTACCGTCATAGATTTAAAAGAGATCACCGACTACACAGATTACTTTGTCATTATGAGCGGGGAGTCCGGCCTGCAAATCAAGGCCATTTGTGATCACATTGAAGATGAGTTGCGTAAACAGGGCGTTAAAGCTTACAGTAAAGAAGGATATGAATATTTGCGCTGGGTGCTATTGGACTACGTCGATGTGGTTGTACATATTTTCAATCCGGAAGCGCGTGAATTTTACGGTCTTGAACGTCTGTACGCCGACGCCAAAATGGAATTAGTCACGGAAGAGCAAGTATGACAACACAGGAATTTATTGAGCAGGAATTACAACGCTTCCTGAAGGCGCACAACATAAATGATGTGGAAATCATCCTGGAACGGCCCAGGGAAGAAAGCTTTGGCGACTATGCTTCTACCCTGGCCCTACAACTGGCCAGACACCTTAAAAAGAATCCCCGGCAAATCGCCCAGGAAATAAAGGATTTCATCAAAAAGGATAGCGATTATATTTCAAGAATCGAGATTGCCGGCCCAGGATTTATTAATTTTTTCACTTCCAATGTCAATTTGTATCGGCAGTTAGCGGAAATTTTAGAGAAAAAGGATTCTTTCGGACAATCGACTCTGGGGCAGGGCAAGACAGCTAATATTGAATTTGTCAGCGCCAATCCCACCGGTCCATTGACCATCGGGCATGGCCGCGGGGCCGTTCTGGGGGATACCATTGCCCGCCTGTTAGAAAGCATGGGCTATCATGTTACACGGGAGTACTACTTTAATAATGCCGGACGCCAGATGCGCATCTTGGGAGATTCGGTGCGTTTACGCTACCTGGAGCTTTGCGGGCAACCGGTTGAATTTCCGGAAGATTATTATCAGGGACAGTACATTATTGAAATCGCTCAAAAGATCTTTTCCGAAAAAGGTGCCTCTTTGCAAGAAGAGAGCGATGTGACCTTTTTTAAGGAATATGCCGAACGCATGATCTTTGCCGATATCAAAAAAACCATTAAGCGTCTTGGCTTTGAGTTTGATGTGTTTTTTAATGAAAAATCTTTGTACGAAGAAGGCAAGATCGATGAAGTGGTTGAGCGCCTGCGTCAGAAGGGACTGGTGGCTGAAAGAGACGGGGCGACCTGGTTTTTGACCAGCAAATTAGGATTTGAAAAAGACCGGGTCATCATTAAAAGCACGGGCGAGCCTACGTACCGTCTGCCGGACATTGCCTACCATGTGGAAAAGGTAAAACGGGGCTACGATCTGATCATTGATGTGTTTGGCGCCGACCATATCGCTACCTATCCCGATGTTCTGGCAGCGGTAAAGGCCCTGGGCTACGAGGTCGACAAAATTAAGGTGTTAATCCATCAGTTTGTTACCTTGTACGAGGGCGAAGAAAAGGTAAAAATGTCGACACGCAAGGCCAATTTTATTACCCTTGACGAACTGATGGAAGAAGTAGGCGTGGACGTGACGCGCTATTTCTTTTTAATGCGCAGCATGAACTCCCACCTGAATTTTGACCTGTCGCTGGCTAAAAAACAATCGGATGAGAATCCGGTTTTTTATGTTCAATATGCCCATGCCCGAATTTGCAGCATTTTGAAATTAGCCGATGAACGCCAAATAGAGCGAACAGGTGCTTTTGATTTTCAACTGTTGGAGACAAAAGAAGAACTGAATTTGATTAAGCACCTGGTGCAATTTCCGCAAACCCTTGAAATGGCCGCCTTGAGTTTTGAGCCCCACCGCGTGGTTAATTACCTGTTCGATCTGGCGTCTTTGTTCCATAAATTTTACACGGAATGTCGCGTGATCAGCGACGATTTAGCGTTAAGTCGGGCCCGTTTGGCCTTGATTGATGCGGTGAGAACGGTAATTGCCAATGGATTGCATGTCCTTGGCATTTCTGCGCCGGAACATATGTAAAGGAGATCTCATGAGCCTATTAGTTGTCGGATCCATTGCTTATGACACCATTGAAACGCCTACCACCAAAGTTGAAGACTCTCTGGGCGGATCTGCGCTCTATTTCAGCGCTGCTGCCAGTTTGTTTACTCCGGTTAATGTGGTTGGAGTGGTGGGCTCTGATTTTGATGCTTCGAAAATCTCTTTCCTGAAAAAAAGAGGCGTCAATCTCGATGGTCTGTACATGGAAAGCGGCAAAACATTCCGCTGGGGTGGAAGATATTTTGATGATATGAACAAACGGGAGACCCTATTTACCTATTTAAATGTTTTTGAACGTTTTCAGCCGGTCATCCCCCAGCACTACAAAGAAGCCGAATTCGTCTTTTTAGCCAATATTGATCCTGAATTGCAATTGGATGTATTAAAGCAGATCAATAATCCGCGATTGATTGTTCTGGACACCATGAATTTCTGGATTAGCGGAAAACGAAAAGAACTGGAAGAGGTGCTGAGGCATGCCGACATCATTGTGCTGAATGATGAAGAAGCTAAAGAATTGACCGGCGAAATGGGCCTGATCAAGGCCACCAGAGCCATTCCTAAAATGGGCCCCAAAAGCGTGATTGTGAAAAAAGGGGAGCACGGGGCCATGCTCTTTCATGATAATGAATTTTTCTTTGTTCCGGCTTTTCCTTTAGAAAATGTAGTAGATCCCACAGGTGCGGGAGATAGTTTTGCCGGCGGTTTTATGGGCTATTTAGCCAGAACGGGACAAATCGATCTGCCTACCCTAAAAAAGGCTATTGTCTATGGTAGCACCATCGCTTCGTTCAATGTAGAAGATTTTAGCTTTAAACGTCTGGAAATGCTTTCGATGAAGGAGATAAAAGAACGCGTTAAAATTTTCAAAAAAATGACGGCCTTCTAAAAACGTACGGCTTTGAGCAGAATGGTAAAAATACTTCCTTTTCCTGGCATGCTTTCCACAATCAATTCGGCATCATGTGCTTCCACAATCTCTTTGACCATGGACAGACCGACCCCAATGCCGCCGCCCATAAACTCTGTTTTGGAAGTAGAGTGATGCATCTCATCCTGCACTTCGTAAAAGGGCTCAAAGATTAGGCCCAGTTTATCGTGGGGGATACCAATGCCGTTATCGGCTACGGATAAATAGACCAGTTTTTTGTTGATGTCCATTTTAACGCGCAACAAAACTTTTCCACCTTCCGGCGTGTATTTTAAGGCGTTCTGCACTAATTCGCTGATGGCCTTCTCCATTTTTTGAGGATCAATCAAAACAGCGGGATCTTTGTCTTCCAGGCGGTAAGCAAACTGAATCTTTCTCAGTTCAAAGAGCGATTTCATCTTGTTGTAAACACGCAGGACTAATTGGTTGATTTTAAATTCTTTTTTATTTATCAATTGCGTGTAATTGTTGAGCAGGGTTAAATCATGCATGTTTTCAACCATTTCACTCATCTCGTTGAGTGTTGATTGAATGATGGACAGGTACTCTTTAATGGTCTCCGAATTGGGATTCTCATTAAGTTCCAGGGATAAAAGGTCAAAATATCCTTTTAAAACAGCCAGGGGCGTTCTTAATTCATGATTGGTTAATGTGATGAACTTGTTCTTTATTTCGTTCAATTCCCGCAACTTGGCGTTTAAATCCTTTAACTCCTGATTCTCTCTGCGGGCATTGATATTCTGAATGCAACGGTTAAGCACAATGCGCACGTGTTCAAAAGAGACGGGTTTGGTAATGTAGTCAAAAGCGCCCTGTTTCATGGCTTTGATGGCGTTTTCGATGGTGGCAAAACCGGTGATCACGATGACTTCTGTATCCGGGTAATTTTTGCGGATCAGGCGCAGGGTTTGCAGACCGTCCATCACAGGCATGTTTAAATCGGTGAAGACAATGTGGTAGGACTTCTTTTTGAGCTTTTCAAGGCCGGCCATTCCGTTCTCTGCCACATCCACCTTGTAGCCTAAAAAGTCGAACATATCGATGTAACTTTCACGGACTTCCGGTTCATCTTCAATGACCAGAATATTGGGTTTCCATTTTTCCATTGGTTTTGCTTTGGCCCTGGCCTCTTCTACTTTTGCTTCATTCATTTAATTACTCCTGAGACTTTCAGGAATTTCAATGATTAGTTTTCGGATGCGCTCCAGTTCATTATTTATTTTTTTCAGATACTCATTTGTTTTCGGATCATTAATATTTAAGTTTTCCTCCAGCAAAAAAACAGATGTATTGAGTACACTCAGGCGTGTACGTAAAAGTTCCAAAAGTTCTTCATACCGTAAAATAGTTTGAGACATATTTTTGTTTTCCTTCATTTCCGCCTTTAAATTTGCTTATCTGTAATGGTTTTCGGCATAAAAAACGGTTTGTTGAATCTTTTGGGATGAAATTGGAATAATTCTGCCCATAATTTTTATTTGAAACCCTGTCTGAATTTTTGCATTATATTAAAAAAACAAAGAAGGGGGTAAAAATGGAAATGCCCGTAACCTCTTTAAAAGCAAAATGGTGGCAGGCTGGCGAAAATGGACGTGTGCTCTGCACCCTGTGCCCCCGCTATTGCAATATCCCCGAAGGAAAGGCTGGGTTCTGTTTTGTACGTAAAAATGTAAATGGCGAATTAATTACCACGGCCTATGGGCGCCCGACCGGTTTTGCTGTCGATCCCATTGAAAAAAAACCTCTGAATCATTTTTACCCGGGAACCACCATATTAAGTTTTGGTACGGCTGGTTGCAACCTGGGCTGCAAGTTTTGCCAGAACTGGACCATGAGTAAAGCGCGCCTGGATGAGTTGAATGCTTTGAACGTGTCGGCGGAAGAGGTGGTTCGTTTAGCGCAAAAATACCGTTGCCCTTCGATCGCCTTCACTTACAATGATCCCGTTATTTTTGGTGAATACGTCATCGATATTTCCAGATTGGCTCACGAAGTGGGCATCAAAACCGTGATGGTGACCAATGGCTATATTGATCGGAAAGCGCGGGAAGAGGTGTTTGAATTCATTGACGGAGCCAATGTGGATTTAAAAGCCTTTAGCGAAGATTTCTATTATCGCCTGACCAATGCTCACTTACAGCCGGTTTTAGATACACTGGAGTGGCTGAAGAAAGACACCGATGTCTGGTTCGAAATCACGACTTTGCTGATCCCTGGCCAAAACGATTCGATGGATGAAATAAAGAGGATGTGCGACTGGATTCTGGAAACTCTGGGCGACGATGTGCCTTTACATTTTACCGCCTTTCATCCTGATTTTAAAATGACCGATCATCCGCCCACGCCCTATTCCACTCTGCGCCAGGCCAGGGCAGTGGCGTTAAAAAGCGGGATTAAATATTGTTATACCGGGAATGTCCACGATCCGGATGGTCAAACCACCTATTGCCCCCAATGTGGGCATACATTGATCGAACGCAACTGGTACCAGGTAAAGATTACCGGTCTTAGAGATGGCCGTTGTGAACGGTGCTCGGAGAAAATTGCCGGGCGCTGGTAACCATAACCACGATAATATTTTCTTGCACAAGCGATGCGCTTTAAATACAACTTCTGCACAGAAAGCGACAGGGAAATTCAGCCGATCGGTAGGCGCAGACTTAATGCCTGCGCTTGATGCTTTCTTCGCTATTACACAGGTTCGAGCTGAAGCTCGAGTTACGACAGAAGCGGGATCAGAATGACATCTCGGCACGAGCCCTCACTGTTTAGGTACAATTTGCCCTTTAAAAAATAATTCCTAATTCGAAATTTTTAATTTAAAAAGGCTTCTCTGTGCTCTCCGTGGTTTTTAAATTCCCGAGGAAATGTTTTTGGTTGAAGCTCTACTGCCTTAGCGAATTAAGACCATGCGTCGTGTTTGGGCAAAGCGGCTGGTTCTAAGACGGTAAAAATAGCTGCCTGAGGCCACCGGAATATTGTGTTGATCCGTACCATCCCAGGCAATCTGGTAAGTTCCGGGAGATAGGCTTTTAAAGGTCCAGGTGCGGACAAGCTGGCCCCTGGCATTAAACAGAGTCACTTCCGCCCAACCTGATTTCGGAATCTGAAAAGTGAATCGCGTGCTGGCATTAAAAGGGTTGGGAAAGTTTGGGCTTAAGGCGTAACGTAGGGGCCGGGGGCCCCTGCTCTGGACCAGATTGGTGGGCCGGGCCAATAGAAAAGACATGGCCCTGTCCATCAACTCATCCCGCGTTTGTTGGGGGTAAACAGTTTCGAAAGGGAAGCCCAGATAGACCAGTTTGCCAGGTTTGCTACCATTTTTGAAGACCCCCTGATAGGTTATGCCGGCGATATTGTATTGCGAAACATTAAGATATTGCAAAGCGCTTTGGCTGCCACCAGTGGGATTAATGGCATCAGCGTATTTAACATTAATGGTTCCGTGTGTGCCGTTGTCGAATGAGATGTGAGTTAAATCGGCAAAGATGTTGTCTGCTGTGCCGCGTGCCGCGTAGTAAACGCCGGCTTTATTGCCCGGCGCGTCAGCAGCATAGGTGGCTTTCAGATAGGCGTGGAAAAATTCACGGTCTGCCGCGCTGCCTTTGTAATCTAAATCCCAGGCGATTTCAGAGCCGGAGACAAATAAGCGGCCGCCAGCTTTCAGAAACTGAGCCAGAGCTGTCTGTTCAGCAGAAGAGAAAGTTTCGTCGGCGGTTGACTCATTGCCCAAAATGTAGTCGATTGCGCTGTAGTCCTGTATATCGATTAAACTGCTGGTGATTGCCTCGTTGGTTACGGAGTCAAATTCGTAACCGGCATTAAACAGCGCCTGAGCATGCTGACGAATAAAGTCGTAGCTGTTGCCCGAGTAAGGCCGATCGTAACCGTACACCAGCAGAATACGCGCCGTGTCTGCCATTTGCGGCAGAACCGCCAGCACTTCGGTGGGGGCAGAGGCGCCGGCGCTGTTTTGAGACTGCAATTTAACATACAATATGCTGTCCGGTGCCAAATTTTGCAAAGTGATTTCGGTACCGCTAAAGGTGGTCAGGGAATCGAAATGTAAGCCGTCGTGGCTGGCCAGCAGCCGGTATTGATCGGCTTTAGCCGCGGGTTGCAGAAAGAGGCGCACCTGGCCCGCAGCCTGGCACTTAAGGCCAAAAGATTTAGGCCGGTCGGGGAGAGTGCTGTCAGACAGATAGGAGGGCTGTTGCATCGGCCCGTCTTCATCGCTGAAAATCTTGTATTGCACGGCATCCTTCAAAATTTCCTGCAACGTTTTTGCCTCACCATCAACCATGACCTGTGCTGCCAGATAGCGAATGCCATGACTGTAATCGACATAGGTATTGATGTGAATGTTGGTCAGGGGTTGAATCGGTTCTCCGTTCAACTGGTGCCAGCCGTAAATGACCACGTGGTTAGGCCTGAGGGGATCGGTGATTTTATTGCTGATGACCACGTCCTTTTTAATGCCTCCAATCAACTGTCCTAACTGCGCATGGGCTGCTTTAAGCTGCGCTTCGATAGCGGCGTTGTGTTCGACAAACTTTTGCACTGTTTCGTTTGCATTGCCCACGGGTGTGTAGGTGACGGGCGCCAGTTTAATCTCTGCATTCTGGTAAATATGATCCACCAGTTTTCGCGTGGGCATGGTAGTGCCGTAAAAATCGGCGGCTTTTTGGGCGGTTATAGGGCCCATGGGAATGCGACAGTAATCGCTGTCAGCGCCAATGGACAGATAATCCGGAAAGACCTGGTACTCAACCTGGTGAGGCTGTCCATGGCTGTCATTAAAGGTGGCCGTGAGCGTTTTGGCCTGGCGTAAAAAATAGGGAACATTTCCGGTTAGTAGCTCATTCAGAATGGCCTGCTCGCGTTCTTCAAAGGTCATGTTCTTAACAAACTCCATAAATTGTGAACCGGTCATGGCCTGAGGCGAACGGATGGGAATCTGAAAAGGCGGTGGGACGATGGCCTTGTCTTGAATCCACTCTGAGTAGGCTCTTTGCCCAAAATACTGATAGTTCGCCTCTTCCAGAGGGGTGCCGCTGAGCAGGGTGTGGATAAAACCATTGCGTTCGACCTGAACGGTATGTAAAATTTTTCGTTCAGGATTCTTTTTTAAGAAGAATTGCACTCTACCGCCAAGGGCGCTGTGCTGAATAAACTGCTCGTCTTCTCTGGTGGTAAAGGTAAAATGTTGTGCCAGATAGCGTTGCATCAGCCGGCTGCGGTACCAGGTTCCGCCCGTAGGTGAGACAACAGGCTGACCGTTGTACAAAGCCACACTGTCATTGTAAGCTAATACACTGAGAAAGTGATTGCTGTCTGCCTTTAACCATTGCGCCAGTTTGGCCCCGTACGCATCGTCATAGCCGTAATCGCTTTCCAGAAAACAAATGCGACGCACATCTTGCGGGATTGGGTCATGGGCATCCAGAAAAGAGAAAACAAAACGTCCCCCACCGCTATGACCGCTCAGAATTAAAAATGGCTGGTAAGCCGCAAAATAACTCTTTATATGTTCAACCAATCTTTTGATGATAGAGGCGTAGTCGGCGTGTTGTGCCTTCCAGGCTGGCCAGCTCAATTGTTCTGTTTCCAGATAAATGGTAATTAGATTGTAATCGGTTACCTGCTGGCGAACAAAGCGTGTTTGAGCGGCGATGTGTTGAATATCAAAGTGCCAATCTTCTCCCTGGCTGATGCGTTTACCGGCCGTCTGTTCAATGGTGTTGCCATTGGGTAAGGCATAAAAAACCAGCCCAACGGGTTTTGTGCCATCAAAGCGCTCAGGAGAAGGGGCATTGATCTGGACGCGGATTTGCGGCCGCCATCGGAAGGTAACGACCTGTTCGTTAAAGTAGGAGCTTTGCACAAAACCGGGTAAGCGGGTGTTGGCCTGCCCCTGAATGGCAAAAATACTTAGCAAAATAGTTAGCACCAGAGGCAAACATTGTTTTGGATTACTCATGCTTTTCATCTCTCAATCCCTGTTAATAAGACCAGAGTTCAATTAATAATGAAAAATCGAATTGTCGTGGTAAAGCACATCTGGGTGTTGAACAGGTCTCTTCCTGTTTCGGTCACTTTCTTGTTTTAAGTTAATCGATTTTAAAGCAAGAAAAAAGAAAAATTTTCTGGCATGGATTGTAAAGACTGCAGTAAGGCACGAATGGGAGGACCATAAACACGTTTTAAGAAGAACATCTTATTTAATCAGCACCACTTTTTTTGTTTCCGAATGACTTTGGCTGTGCAGCCGTACCAGGTAAATCCCGCTGGACCATGGGGTAAAATCGAACGATTGTTTAACCCACGCTCCAGGCTGCCGATTTTGGATCACTCTATGGAAAAGGAGTTGGCCGTTCAAAGTAAATATATGGAGTTTAACGGGCTGACGGTCGGGCAGGCGAAAGCGCAGGTGCATCTGGCCATTAAATGGATTGGGGAACACGAAAAGCTGAAAAGCCCTGGGCGAGGCCTGAACAGTTTGGAAAGCATTTAGGTCTGTTACCAACAAAGAGTCGATGGTTTCGAGCATGTATTGCGGATCATATTCTGAATGCATGTAGCGAATAATGCCTTTTTCATCGATAATGATGTCGCGCGGGTAGGGAGTTAAACCGCGCATTTGAAATTTCCAGTAAACATTGGAATTGGGGTCTTCTAATACCGGAAAACTCAATCCAAATGTGTTAATAAAAGTAAGCGTAGTCTGGAGGTCTTCGCCGTTGTTAATCCCCAGGACCTGTACTTTTTCGCGGTCATAATGGCGCCAGAAAGTAAAATCTATGTCCGACAACTCCGGACCACAGACGGGTCACCAGGAGGCAAAAAAGGCCAGCAGCACAATCTGCCCGCGGTAATCAGAAAGCCGGTGGTAATGATTATTGACATCGGGCAGGAGAAAATCAGGAGCAGAATCGCCGACGGCCAAACGATTTTGACCGGCAAAAAGCGAGACATGTTTGGTCGGCTCATCCGGATCGTTTGAGTTCAGAGTTAATGATTCACTCAGGTATGTTTCCTGATGCGTTGGCGTGTAGGTGACAAGGATTTCAGCGGATTTTTGGCTTTCAATGGTAAGTATTCGTGGTTCTACCTGGAAATCGAAATGATCAATAGCGATGTTTGTGATTTCCAGAGCGCTTTCACCGAGGTTAAAGACTTTAAATTTTTGAGGGATGGGCTGGTTCAAACCTTTGAATCCAAAATCAAAGGTGGTGGGCTTAACATGAATATCTGGCAGTGCAAAATCTTGAAAAGTGTAGGTGCGCAGGGAGTTCCAGTCCGAAACAAATACCTGATTTTGAAAAACGGCCAGGCCCATGGCGCGTGTGGGCGTGTCTTCTGTGGCGATCAATCGTGGGTTGTCGGGCTCAGAAACATCAATGGCCATCACCAGTTCCCAGGTTGCGCCAAACAGCATGGTGTTGTGAATGGCTAGATGGTTTAGAATGCCAAATTGATGTTTAAAATGGGCTAAGGACCGCGGAGCGGTTAAGTTGGACAAATCAACAATATCGATTCCACTGGCGCCCAACGCCACAAAGGCCAATTGATCTTTCACCAGTACTTCTTTTGCCGATCCGGCGCTGGGCAATGAAGCGATCAGCTCAGGACGTAGGGGATCTTTTAGAGAATAGATTTTTAGACCAGCGCCGCCGTCTGCCGCAAAGAGATGATTACCGCTCAGTACAACGTCCCAGCAATTGGTCAAGCCAGGCACAAAATACACAGATTGAATAATTTTTGGATTTTTGATATTCAAAACTTCAATGCCCTTTTCGTGAACGGCAGCGTAAGCCAGCGAGTCGTTAAAGGCCACGCTTTCGTAGGAATAGGTAGATGGATTGTAAATTTGCATCAATTGGGGAGCATTCAAATGATCAATGTTTAGAACATAAAGACCGGCCTGGCGGGCGGCTCCAATCGCCAGGGAACCCCTGGCCTGAACGTTGTAAAATCTTTGATTGTAAATGTCGCCGGGATCAAAATGGCCGATCATTTTAGGTTGGTTCAGGTTTTCCACATCCAGAAACACCAATCCACCTACACCAAAAGTGTAAATCGTGTGTTCATCATAAACTTCAACATCTAAAAGTTCTGCAAAAAAGGGCGGGGTGTAGACCCCACGAGGAGTAAATTCATCTATGGAAAAGAGCATGGAGTTCAGGCTAAGTAACCAGCATAACAGATATTTTTTCATGGTAGTCACTTCCTATTTTTGAAAGAGGAGACGGCCTGTTGCCCTCTGGCCCGCCATCTGGAGTTGATAAAAATAGGTGCCACTTCCCAGAGGATCCAGACGCAGGCGAAATTGATTCGTCCCCCTGTTAAAATGGCCCTGATATTTTGCAATAAAGCGCCCATTGACATCGAACAGGCTTAATGAGACTGGAGCGGCCTGGTTCAGACGAAAAAGGATTTTGGTCGCGCCGTTGAAAGGATTGGGGTAGTTGCCTATGATTTCAATCGATGAAATGGGCTTTGGAACAAAGCGTTCTGAAAGAGCAGAAGGTTGCAAGAGGCTATCAATGACGTGTTGGAATTCAGAAATATTGAATCCCTCCTTCAGATAGGCGACTTTCCCTTGCTGGTCAATGAAAATGCTGGTTGGAAAGAGGCGTAACCCGTAGGCATCAAAAACCTGTCCCAGAGAATCGAGCAACACGGGATAGGTCAACCCATATTGGTTAATGAACTGTTTCATCAGTCGGCGATTTTCCCGGAAATCCAGAGCGATCAATACGAAGTTTTTGTCTTTGTACACATTCCAGATCGAATCTTGCAGAAAGGGCGCCTCCACCTGACATGGCCCACACCAGGTCGCAAAAAAATTAAGCATGATGACCTTTCCCTGAAAATCTTCAAAGTCAATGATTTGGCCCGAGGTATCGGGCAATTGAAAGGTAATGGCCTGCTCCCCGATTTGGACCTGGGCAGCGAGTGAAGAATGGAAAACAATGCCCCCGCAAAACAACAGTAACATGAATTTGAACATGGGCGCTCCTGATGAAATCATAGCTATGGCCAAGATAAATTTTATTTGTAACAAAACCATGGCGTAAGGGTAAAATTTTCAACAAATTTTAAATTAAAGAAATGAGGTATCTACCAGTATTAAAGAGAACGCCGTTCCATTTTTATTTGACTGTCCAACTATTTATTTCTTATTTTTTTGTAGTTTGCCATGCATTCTTGATGGTATCTGCACTAAAATGTGAATGCTTCTGTTATCGTCTTGTCTAAAAAACGTACGCGACCATTGAAACAACGAAAAGCAATTTTGCCGTATCACTATTTGAATAGGAGCGAAGATCATGAAAACCAGTAAGTTAGTTGCAGGATTGATCATCGCCATGGTGATTTTAAATCCTGATTACTTGAAAAGTCAAACTCTAACCTGGTTGTGGGGCCTGTTGAATTATGAAACGCAGGCCATGGCCGTTTCGGATGACAGCGTCGTGGTGGTCGGTGAGGCCGAAGCAGCCGGTGGCGGGCATCATGCCGTGCGCTGGTTGAATGGTACTGCCGAAGATCTGGGCACTTTCGGCGGTGTGTGGAGCGCGGCCCATGGCATAAGCCCTGATGGCCGGTTCATTGTGGGGTACGCCACTGATAGCAGTAACAATCATCGGGCATTCCGCTGGTCACTGGAAACGGGATTGCAAAACCTGGGCACTCTGGGAGGCCAGCACTCTGAGGCTTATGACCTTTCGGACGATGGCTCAGTGGTCGTAGGCTACGCCAAAGACAGTTACGGCCATTCAGTGGCTTTCCGCCGGGCAAACGGAATAATGCAACCTCTGGGCACTCTGGGAGGAGAGCACAGCAATGCCTACGCTACCTCGGCTGATGGAAGTATTGTGGTAGGCTGGTCCCGCAACTCCAGTAATGACTGGCGAGCTTTTCGCTGGGAGAATGGGGTTATGGAAGATATTGGCACACTGGGGGGTAAAAATAGTACTGCCCTGAATATTTCTGCAGATGGCCGGGTGATTGTGGGCTACGCCGATACCGCCCTCAGCTCGTCCCGTTACCATGCCTTCCGCTGGGAGGATGGGGTCATGGAAGATTTAGGCACCCTGGGCGGCAAATACAGCGAAGCCTACGACGTTTCGGCAGATGGCCAGATTGTTGTGGGCTGGAGTGAAGATTCCCTGTCTAACTGGCGCGCTTTCATCTGGCATAGAAATGGACAAATGCGCGACCTGAATGAAATTTATGCTGATTTACTTAGCGATGGCTCTTCGTTGGCTTATGCTACCGGGATTTCTACCGATGGAAAATACATTTGCGGATGGGGTTGGCATGCCGGCGCCATGGCCAGCAAGACCGCTTTTATTCTGTATACTGAGGTCACACCAGGCATGGATGACAACCCGGTAAAAGGGCCTGATCGATTTCGTTTAGCGGCCAACTACCCAAATCCCTTTAACCCGGCCACGACCATTAAATTCCAGCTTCCCCGAACAGAATGGGTCATTCTGGAAATTTTTGATGTACAGGGCAATCGCATCAAACTGCTGCTAAACAAATACATGCTGGCAGGTGAACACATTGTGCGCTGGAACGGAACCAATCAGACCGGACAGCCGGTAGCAGGCGGGGTGTACTGGTATCGTTTGCGGGCCGGAAATTTTTCAGAAACAAAAAAGATGGTGCTGCTGAAATAGACGCTTCAATCATTCGAAATGCTGGGACTGCCATTTACTTTTTTTGAATTTGAATGAAAAAAATAGTACACTTATTACCTCAATTCCGGAAGGAGCGGGAATGCAAAAGATTTTGGCCGGCATAGCCCTGCTCGGTTTTTTAGCGGGTACGGCCCTGTCTCAGGAAATGGATCTGGTTCAAATTCATACCCGACAGGGTACATTAAAAGTTGAAGGGGATTTGCGGTGGAATACCTTAACCGTTCGCGTAAGACCATTGACCCCGAATCATCTCCAGACCGTTTCGGAAGCTCAGCTTTTTCAATTAATCGAAAAATTAACGACCGAGCGGGATTCCATCCTGCGAGCGCAACGTTTTTCTTCTCTGTTCCTGGGACGTGTGGTGGAGTACCCCCGGTTGGAAACGTTTTTAATCCGTCAGACGGCCGAATCCCCCCAATGGCAGGCCGATCGTGCAAAACTGGTTAACGCCAGCAAACAGATCAATGCCTGGGTAGCCGATCTGTTGTTCAAATATCCTTTTTGGGCAAAAGTGGCCCCCCTGTTTAAAAAGGGCGGATATCGATTGTCCGGAATTTCGGTTGAAAAAGTTCTGGTGAAGGACGTGGCTAAAATTGATCTGGAGGATGTGAAGAATTTAAAAGGGAAATATCCGTTCGATGCCATGATCTGGCTGATTCTGGAGAAAATTCAGTAATCCACGCCCAGGGAATAAAATCCCGAATTAAACGCATGTAAAGGAATTTATTTTGTCTCACAAGCAAATAAAAAAACCGATATGAATTGGGGGAGCAGCTGTTTAAACTTTTTGATTCTGTGTTCCTGAACAATATTTGAGATGGTTTTTACCTTTAAATTTAAAAACTTTAAAATAGCAGGAGCGGTGCATGAAAGAATTTATTCGTATTGCCAGTGGACAGGGATACTGGGGGGATCGTTTTGATGCCCCGATTGATCAGGTGCGGGAAGGCCCCATCGATTATCTGGTGATGGATTACCTGGCCGAAGTCACCATGTCTATCATGCAAAAGCAAAAGTCGCGGGACCCCAATTTAGGTTATGCCAAAGATTTTATTCGCTTAATGGAAATATTGCTTCCGGAACTGGTTGAGAAGAAGGTTAAGTTAATTACCAATGCGGGAGGGGTGAATCCGGTGGCCTGCATGTTAGCCGTGCGTGAAATCGCGGAGCGCAAGGGGCTGGAAGGCGTACGAATTGCAGCCATTTATGGAGATGACATTCTGAACCATATTGACGCGCTGGTGGCTTCCGGCAATGAGTTGCGTAATATGGAAACGGGCGAATCGGTAGAAAAAATTCGCGATCGGATCAGCAGCGCCAATGTCTATTTTGGGGCCAGGCCGGTTGTGGAAGCGCTGGAACAGGGCGCCCAGATCATTATTACCGGTCGCGTAACAGATACCGGATTGACTCTGGCGCCGATGATTTACGAATTTGGCTGGACATGGGATGATTGGGACAAACTGGCTGCCGGCATCGTTGGCGGTCACATCAACGAGTGTGGAGCACAGGCCAGCGGTGGCAATTTTTTGGCCGGCTGGAAAGAGGTGCCCAACATGGAACGCATTGGATTCCCAATTGTAGAGGCTTACCCGGACGGAACGCTGATCATTACCAAACACGAATCACTGGGCGGTCTGGTGGATGACCGGACGGTTAAAGAGCAGCTGGTGTACGAATTGGGTAATCCCAGAGAATACATTACTCCGGATGTGGTGGCCGATTTCACCTCCATCCAGCTGCAGCAGGTTGGGAAAAATCGCGTGAAGGTCTTCGGCGTTAAAGGCCAGCCTTTTACTGAGTTTTACAAGGTTTCCATCTCTTACTTTGATGGCTACACCTGTATCGGGCAGTTGACCTATGCCTGGCCGGAAGCGCTGGAAAAAGCGCGCAAAGCCGATGAGATCATTCGTAAACGGATTGAATACCTGGGATTGAGTTTTGATGAAATTCATACCGAATTTTTAGGTTACAACGCCTGTCACGGCACCACTGCCCATCCCATAAAAGACCCCAATGAAGTGGTCTTTTTGATTGGTGTGCGCGGACAGAACAAGAAACAGATGGAAACCTTTGCCAATGAAATTGTGCCCCTGGTGCTAACCGGCCCCCCCACGGTTACCGGTTTTGGCGGCGGGCGTCCACGGGTGCGCGAAGTAATCGCCTACTGGCCGGCGTTACTTAAAAAGGAAGAAGTGGCTCCCAAAGTGCTAACCATTTCGGTGGCGTAAGTAAGCCCGGGAAAAAGGTGAAGAGATGGTTGCAAAAAGACGTAAGCCCCCCATTAACTGGATGGAAAAGTTCATCGAGATTTTGGTGGTAGTCATTGGTGTGACGCTGGCTTTTGTAGTCAACCGCAGTTACGAAAATTACAAAAATGAACAGGCAGCTCATTTGTACATGAGCGGTCTGCAAAACGATTTAAAAACCGATTTGGGAAAGCTGGATTCACTTCTCACCATTTTAGATTATCAAAAGAAAAAGCTCGAACAATTGGTGGGTTACCTCTCTACACACCAGATGGAACAGGACTCGTTTGCAATCCTGTTGCAAACATTGACGCATCTAAATCTCTTTGAAATACGTCAGAGCTCTTTTAAATCATTACAGAGTTCCGGGCAGGTAACGCTGATCTCCGATTTTCAGCTTCGTAAAAAATTATTTGATTATTATCACCGGGCTGGAGGATTGCAAACCATGCAACGGGAATTGGAGGAGTATTTTAACCGTTTCATTGTACCATTACTTCTCGAAAAGGTCGATATGAAAAAAGGGGAAATGCTCGACCAGGCTTATTTTAAATCGATCCAATTTCAAAATGTGGTTCTGGGTTACTGGAGTTTGCTCAAACAACAGAAGGCTTTTTATCGGTCCATTAGAAATCGGGCAATTGATCTTGTACAAAATCTTGATCAGGAGTTAAAGGAGTAGATATGAAGGTCCAATTAATCAAACTGGCACATGGTCGTTCCGGAGATAAGGGCGATACGGCCAATGTTGGTATCATTGCCTTAAAACCGGAATATTACGAAATTCTGAAAAGAGAAGTAACCGTTGAGCGCGTTAAGAAACATTTTGGGGAGATGGTGAAAGGGCCGGTTGAACGATTCGAAATGCCCAATATCGGAGCCCTTAATTTTTTACTGCACAACGCGTTGGGCGGTGGGGGCACTATCACTCTGAAACACGATGCTCAGGGCAAAACCATGAGCACCGCATTGCTGCGCATGGAGATTGAGGTGCCAGACGATTTGTTCTCTGAAAGCTCATAAAATTAAGACTAATTTTCGCTTGGAAATGGTCGATTAAACAGTACAATCAATCAGGATTAAACGCATTTATTGCAAATACAGGAGTGATCTGCATGAAGAAATTGCTTGTTTTCATCGGTCTGTTTTTGTTAGCTTGCTCTTTGCCGGAGCCTAAAGATATTATTCCCCCCGTCGTGCGTGTTATCTTTCCCTATGAAGGCGCCATTATTTCTGATAATGTGCAATTCACAGTGGAAGCTTCGGATGACGACCAGGTCCAATCGGTCTGGATTTACGTGGACGGCAAAGAGATTGGGAGCACCAGCGACGCTCCTTACAAAATTGCTTTTAATATTCAGGGTTACGAGAAGAAAATACCCCATGTTCTGTTAGCAGCCGCTAAGGACAAGGAAGGCAATATTGGCTTTGCCCCGACCGTGAACTTTATTATTGCCGATGGCAAAGACAATGTGGATCCTACGGTGGTTATTTTGAATCCCCAGTCCGGTCAGACCGTGGAAGGTATTGTCAATGTGGTGGCTCATGCAGATGATGATCGTTCGGTGCAGGAAGTGCGCTTTTACATTGACGGACAAAATGTACACAGCACCTCAGATTATCCCTATATTTACAACTGGAATACTACCGGTTATTCGGATTCTACCAGCCATACGATTTATGCGGAAGCCATTGACGGTGGGAACAATAAGGCCTTTTCACCGGTGGTTACAGTGACTGTTTATCCACGCACCGGCCCAACCGCAGATAATGTGGCTCCGCGGGCTCTGTTCCTCTACCCCATTGCCGGGGCGACCGTTACGGGTACCGTAAATGTTTCGGTGGATTTACAGGACAATGTAAAGGTAACCCGTGCTGAGTTCTTTGTGGATGGCATTCTGACCAATTCTGCAACCAATCCCGATTCACCATGGGTTTTTCCCTGGAATACAACCACTGTAGCAGACTCCATACCTACGAGCCACTCGTTGTATGTAAAAGCGTACGATGAGGCTGGTAATTTGGGGACAAGCGGGCTGCTGGTGGTAACGGTTACTCAATAAGATGTTGATTTAAAAAGAATGTAAAAAGGGGCCAGTGACGCCCCTTTTTTTTGTGTAATTGGGCGTTTTGAAAAGGGTAAATGTGAATAACGATTTTTTCAATGCCCTGTGCTGAAAGACCAGTAAACAAGCCACAGGTTTCCACCCTACGCCTGAAGCCCACCATGTGTCATTTCAACCGATGCCCCGATAGTTGCGGGACAAAGCGGAGAAATCCTTTCCGGTATGATGGAAGGGATTCCCGCTTGTTTATGACGGTTGGGTATTCTTCCGGTGTAAGTCTCGAGCTGAAGCTCGAGTTACGTTGTGTTTGCGTGTATTCCACTGGAAGGGATTCTTCGTCCCCGATAAATCGGGATTTCAGAATGGCATGCCGGCACAGGCCTTCACCGCCTGGACCCAACTTGCCCTTTCACAAAATAATTCGTAATTCGTAATTTTAAATTTAAATTGCTTTTTTTGCCTGTCCGGCTGCCTCGGCCAGACGAGCCTGTCCGGCAGCATGACGGACGCTCCTTGCGGTTTTTTAAAGGTTGTGGCTTTGCTGACTTAGTTATTTCATGGAAATTATTTTTTACCTATTTTTCGTTGGTCAAATAAAAAAAGAAGTTGAAAAACAACATGAAAACCATTTCCCTGGCTCTGATAGACTGGTTCCGGAAATACCAGAGAGATTTACCCTGGCGGAAGCGTAGCGATTGGTATCCTGTTTTTCTGTCTGAATTTTTATTGCAGCAAACCCAGGTTAAACAGGTCCTGCCCTATTTTCAAAAATTCTACCAACGTTTTCCTACAATTTTTGACTTAGCTCGTGCTGAGGAAGATGAAGTTTTGCAATTGTGGGCCGGGTTGGGATATTATTCGCGGGCCCGCAACATGTTAAAAGCGGCCCGTACAATTGTCGAACGTTTTTACGGGCAATTTCCTGCTGATCTTAAAACAGCGCTTACCTTACCGGGCATAGGACCTTACACAGCGTCTGCCATTCTCTCCATTGCCTTCAATAAGCCCCTGGCAGTGGTGGACGGCAACGTTATGCGTGTTATTGCCCGTGTGTTTGCCATTAAAGAAGATTTGAGGCTAACGGCCACCAGGAAGGCGATTCAGCAAAAGGCCCAGGAATTACTTTTGCCGGAGCAGCCTGGCTTGTTCAATGAAGCGGTGATGGAGTTGGGCGCTCTAATTTGTAAACCAACGGCTCCGCTTTGCCAGCATTGCCCAATTCAGTCCTGGTGTCAAGCCTATCGTTCTCATTCCGTCCAGAACATTCCTTTCAGATCGGCAGCGCCCAAAAAACACCGAAAATTTCAGCTCGTTGTAATCGTACGTCATGGGAACTCACTGCTCTTAGCCAAACGCCATGGCAAAGGAATGCTGGCAGGCATGTGGGAATTCCCGGCTTTTGACATGCCGACCCTTTCGGAGTTAAAAATTTCCAATTTAGATCCCTTTTTGTCTAAACTGTTGCCAGAATTACAAATCCGCTCCTATGAATCGTTCCCCTTATTAAAACACATTTACAGCCATATTTACCTGGAATATCAACCGATCTTACTGCAAAGTGCTACAAAAATTCCATTCAATTTTGAAAGTTACACTCAGTCGGAATGGTTTGAAGTTCCTGCTCTGCAAAAGCTGGCCATCCATGGAGCTCACAAAAAAATTTTAGAGCACGGACAGTTCAAAAAATGGTGGGCGGAGCAGAAAGGGAAGTGATGTTTCTGGTGGTTTGAGTACCCGCTCATGCCTGGACGGTCGTCCAGGCTTTCTCTTCCTTCCGGCAGTAAGGGTGGGTACAACCAATCAAATTAAAACTGTCCGCTTTTGATCAAAAGATTTCCATCGCCCAGAAAGGCGCTGCTTTGCCCTGTACAATTAAATTCCTGTAGAATGCAACGGAAAATATCTTTTTTGTAAAGTAGCAAAGCGCCAGAACCCAAGAACCAGACTCAAAATGAACAGAATCAACAAAGAAATGATTTCCGGCACAATGTCGGTAATCCCGGCTCCCATGCTTGTTACGCGCTGCATGGCCAAAAAGTAGTGCGTGGAAGGAAGAAGACGACTAAGGCCCTGTAACCAGGTTGGCATGCTCTGCAACGGCCAGCTGAATCCGGACAGCAAAAACAGTGGGTAGCTGGTAAAAACCAGCGTCTGTAAAGCCACAATCTTGCTTCTAAAAAAAGTGCCAAGAAGCATGCCCCACAAGGTAACATTCAGTAAAAACAAAACGGTTAAAAACAGGAACGTCAAATAATTTCCACGGAAAGGCACCTGTAACACATTAACGATTACACTAAAAAAGAAGATGCTGTAAGCCAGATAAAGGATGAAATAAAAAAATCCCTTACCGCCCAGCAACAAAAACGGATTGCTTCGACTTTTGTTGTTCCACTCTTCAAACGTGTTCCATTCAAATTCTCTGGCTACAGACATGGCCAAACCAAACAACAGAGTTTGCTGCAATATTAGGGCCAGTACCCCGGGAATCAGGAAATCGCCATAACTTTGTCGCACGTTAAACAGATTGCGATCATCGACCTGCAAAGGTTGCACCTGAGCCACCGCCTGTTCAAAATTCAAACCTTTGCTGCGGAAAAGACGCAAACGCACACCGGCCGCCAGGGTGGCAGCTGTTTGCTGCACAGCTCGATTGATGTCATTGGAAGGCAAAAAGCGGCTGGTGTTTAAATAGACTTTCAGGTGCGCCTGCCGCCCGCTCTTTAAATCCCGGGAAAAATGGGCCGGAATCCAGATCGCCCCCTGAACCTGCCAGGTTCCGATGGCCTTTCTGGCCTGGGCCGCATCCTGCGCAACACGCACCACGGCCAGGGTTTGCGTGGCATCCAGACTGCGAATCAGTGTCCTGGAAAGCGCGCTGTTGTCCTGATCAATGACGATTACCGGAATGTCAGTCTCTACTTTGTGTACATAAACCGTGCCGTAAAACAGGGCGTAAAAAAGTGGAGAAAAAAGCACAATGAGTAAGATGTCAGTATCTTTTAAAAGAAGGGCCATTTCGCGGCCAACCAACCTGTAAAATGCAATGGCCAGTTTTTTCATCGCACAACCTCCGGATTTGTCAATTTTTTCTCCATGATCTGCCTTTTCCGCAAAGACATCAGCAGCAGGGTGCCCGAAAAGCCGACGAGCAGGAAAAGAAGAAGAGCTAACACTTCAGGGATGACCCCTTTCCAGCCCTGCCCCATGCTAAAGATTTTTAAATAGCCGGTCATGAAATAGGTGGATGGCAGAAGTCGGGCGTAAAAGCGATGTAACCAGGGCATGGCTTCCAGAGGGAAGGTGTAACCTGTAAAAATGAACGCCGGCGTACTGATGAAAATAGCTGCCTCAGTAGCCAGAACATTATTTCGGAACAGGCAGGAAATCAACATGCCCACAAAAAAGACAGACACCACAAACAGGAAGAGATAGCCAATGAGCAGAAACTGTGAGCCGTGAATCGGAATCTGAAACAGCGCAAACACGATGCCTGTCAATAAAAACACGTTGCTCAGGTGTATGAACAGATGAGGTAACGATTTACCCGTTACGATATTTAGCAATTTCCCTTGCGATAGATGCCATAGTTCGTGCAGGGTGCCTTCTTTTAACTCGGAACTGAACACCAGCACTGCAGCGATCAACACCACCATTTGTAACATGATGGGCAGTAAGCCCCCAATTAAATAGCTTTCGTAGTTGTAAAACGGGTTGTAAAGGGGCAGCGTTTCCACGGCAATGGGATGCGCTCTTTCCAGAGCCTGTGCAGGACTGTTGCCCTGTGCCTCAAATTTTTTCATTTCCAGACCAATGGATAGGGTTTGCAGGGTGCTCAAGGCCGCTTTGTAGGCCACATTACCCACAATAATGTTGGCAGAATTCTTTAGAAATACTACGTGTGCGCTTTGGCCCGATTTTAGATTTTTTTCCAGATGCTCGGGGATGACAATAGCAGCCTGTACTTTTCCCCGTTTAAAATCAATTTCCAGGGTTAATAAATCGTCATAGTAACGGTACAGGGCAAAAGTCGGCGTGCTTTCCAGGCTGCGGGTAATCATGCGCGAAAGTTGGGAGTGGTCGTTGTCGATGACGCCCAACGGCAACTCCCTTACAGCCCCTTTCTGATAGATAGGCGCCAGACTAAAAAAGACGACGAAGGGCATAAGCAGAATCAGAGCCCAGAGCGTTTTCCTGGTTTTTATTCTTTGCCACTCGCGTTGCATGATGGCCTTTATGAGAGTCGATGACATGGTACCCTCCAGAGGTTCAATCGTTCGCATCGAGCTTTAGTTGAACGGTCATTCCTGCACGCAAACCATCTACTCTTTTCAATGGACGAGCATGCGCTTCAAACGTTTTTAAATCAAAATCACCTTTCTGATTGGTAGCCCGCCAGGTGGCAAAATCGCCCATGTCGGCCAGGTAGGTAATCTTGAATTCAAATTCTTCTTTTAAGGCCGGCACAAACCCTTTTACAATTTGTCCCTCTTTCAAACCCGCAAGCTGATCTTCCCGCAGATGGAAGACTACCCAGTTGTCCGAAGGATCGATTAGAGTCACAATGGGGTAGCCAGCGGCAATGATTTCTCCGGCGTCTGCCACTAACGATTGTACCTGTCCATCGAGCGGGCTGAGCAAACGCGTTTCTTCTTTGTAGGCCAGGGCCTCTCGGTAAGCGCCTTCTGCCTGATGAAAAAGGGCTTCGGCTGCTTTAACTTGCTCCTGTCTCGCGCCTTTGAGAACCATCTGATATTTGGCCTGCGCGGCTTCCATCTGTTCTTTTGCGGCTTTGTATTTGAATTCGATCTCATCCATGGTCTGTTGGGCTACCACGCTATCTTTGTAAACTTTTTTCATGCGTTCATAGGTTTTTTGGGCAAACTCAAACTGGTGCCTGGCCTGTAAATACAGCTTTTGTACGGCTTCTTTCTCTTCCGGCCGGGCGCCGTTAAGCGCCATCTCGTACTGGGCCCGGGCTGCTTCCATGACCGATTTGGCCTGGGCCACCTTGGCGTCGATTTCTTTACTTTGTAAAGTGGCCAGGAGCTGCCCTTTTTTAACTCGCTCTCCTTCATGAACAAGCAGTGAATCGATTCGTCCGGGGATTTTGGAAGCTACGTCCACTTCTTTAACCTCGACCATGCCTGTAACTACAAGCTCGTGGTGCGCAAAGGCGTTGATTCCAATGAACAGAAGCGCAATCAAAAAAACGGCTGTGGGCACAATCCATAGTAATTTATGCTTTACGTTTTTCATGATGTGATTCCTCCTTTAATTCCAGATTTCCTTAATTTTTTCAGGATTACCAGTTGCTGCAAACAATTCAACCATGGATTGGTAGTAATAGAACAAAGATTGATGACGGGCAATTTGCTCTTTTTCAAGAATCAAATGGGCGTCGATTACATCCAGAGAGGTGCCAAGTCCCGCCTGGAAGCGTTTTTGCTGAGATCGCAAATTTTCTTTTGCCAGCGCAATATCCGAAGCTAATTGCAAATAACGCGTCTCCGCAGAACGCATTTGCCGGTAGGTCTTTTGCACCCACAAATCGATCTGCCGTTGGGTATGTGCTTTTAAGAATTGAACCTCTCTTTTCAGGTGTCTGGCTTCTTGCAGCTTGTTGTAATCTTTAAAACCGTGGAACAGATTGACTTGCAATTGTAGCCCGATGGCCCAGCGCGGTTCGAGCACGGACAGGTATTCGGGGTACATTTCGTATTTACCAAAAGCCACCAATTGAGGTAGAAACTCGGCCCGTTCTGCAGCAAACTTCTGGGCCGCAGATTGTTCTTTAGAATCGAGAAGCCGTAACACAGGTTGCTGTGCCCGGGCCAGCTGCAAAAAGGTTTCTAACGAATCGTTTAACGCTTTGTAAACCAGAGTGTCGTTTATTGTGATGGGTGTTTCGTCATTCAGGGCAATGTTGTGGCGCAGGGCGATGCGGGCCAGTTCCAGTTTGTTCTGATCATCAAAGAGGTGCCGTCTGGCCTCGGCCACCGCTACCCGTGCGCGTAAAACGTCGCTTTTAGAAATTAGCCCCTGTGCGAACAGTTTTTTTGCCTGACTTTGATGGCGCAGCATGGCCTGTAAAACATTCTGGCGTGTTTTTACCACCTGATTCATCAACACCACGGCCAGGTAGTTTTCAACAACCTGTTGGATGACCTCATTTTGGGTTTTGTAAAGCTCTTCTCTGCTGGCCTGCAATTCGGCTGAAGCAAATTTTTTGGCGGCCATCAGCTTTCCGCCTAAAAAGATGGGTTGAACGCCCAGCAAGGTGGCGGTCTTGTAATCCTGATCTTTCAGTCCCAGAGCAAACGGAGGCAGAGCTCCGTCCAGAGCAGAGTAGGCCTGCTGCTGAACAATGGCCAGCTCTGCATCGGTTAAAGGCCGGCCATTTAAAATGAGGCTTTGCAAATTGGCCATTTTAAGCTGATTGCCGGTTTCAAGCTGCAGAAGTCCTTCCCGCAAAAAATTTAAATCAATTTCCAGCGGTTGGTTGAGGTGCGTGTACCCGGCTTCGAAACGGACCTGCGGTAAAAAATTTCCCCAGGCTTCCAGGTTGGCATGCTCTTTTTGCCTCAGTCGTTCTTCCTGACGCTTGATGAGTTCATTATTCTTCAAAGCCCGATCAATGGCTTCGTTTAAGGTTAAGACCTGTGCCTGACTAAACTGGATCCCCAGAAAAAGTGTAAACAGTAGCGTGTAATTTAGAAGTTTCCGTTTCATTTTCCACCTCACTGTTGAATTAATCCCTGTAACAAAATGGTTTTAATGGTTTGCTTAAACGTTTTGCCATCACCGCTGCCACGCAGCAGAATGGAATGCACGGCGTTGATGATCATGGCAAACAAGGTGCTGTAAACGATTCTGGCATCCAGCGGCTTTACCTCCTTTTGGACAATGGCCTCTTCCATGCGCTTTTTAAAGCTCTCAAAGTAGATGGCAGTTGCTTCTTCCATGGTTTGGAGAATGGAAGGAATGCGCGCCAGGTTGGACATCAGAACCATGGAAAAGGTATCGGGACGCTGCACAAAATAGTCAATAGCCGTGTCGATGATGGTTTTTAGGTAGGCTTCAAACGAAGAGGCCTGCCCGGCTTTTTCGTGCAGATGTTCAAAAGCCTGGATGCTCAAATATTGGATGGTTTTGAGGTAGAGGTCTTCCTTGTTTTTGAAATAGCGATAGAGGGTGCCTTTGCCCACTCCGGCATCGCGGGCAATGGAATCCATATCCGCTTCATGAAAATGGACGCGGGCAAAATAACGTGCCGCGGCCTGCAGGATTTTGTCCTGTCGTTCTTTTTGTAGAGGTGTTAATTCACCGATCATGATAATGTCCTCGTCTTTAATAAAACTCACCAGTTTTATATTATGATACTGACCAGTCAGTCAAAGTTACAAAAAAAAGCGCCTTTTGCAAATTTTTTTGTGGATGCCGGATTTGATGGAACGTTTGTTGCGGTTTTTCCTGTTTTGCAGTCCATTGATTGTTATTGCGACCGGTGCGCCGACTGCGTCGAGACAGAACGGAAAAATCTTTATCACCTGTCAAGCGTAAAAAGCGAAACATTTTCAAAAGATGTTCCAATTAGAGACACCTTTTTAAATACAAGTTAAAATGGCTCCTGGGTAAAACTTTGCAAAAAATGCTTCGCCCTTACAAACGTCTCAAGCTGAAGTTTGAGTTACGTTGCCTTTGCGTTTCTGTTGCTGAAAGGGATTTTTGGGTTTAGCTCTCACCTCTAACCTCCCTTTCCGAATATCGGTCGAGGGAGAAATTCAGGTAGACGCAGGCTTCAGGCCTGTGTTTTGCCGGAAATCCTGTTTACGTGGGAATGCCATGATTGGTAATCATAAAAAAAGTTGATATTTAATGAACAATCATTTATTTTAGAGTCATGCGTATTAAAGACGAAGCAAAACAGGAAGCTATTTTCCGGGCAACCATCAGACTGGTCAATGAAATTGGTCTGGTTTCCAGTTCGGTGGCCAAAATCGCCCGAGAAGCCAGGGTTTCTCCGGCCACCATTTACATCTATTTCAAAAACAAAGACGATCTGCTGGTTTCAACCTACACGCGTATTAAAAAGGAACTGAGCCAGGCTATGCTGTGCGGCCTGGATGCCAGTAAGCCCCTGCGCGACACCTTTCGTCAGATGTGGTTTGAAATGTTCGACTTTTCAAAGGCCCATCCGGATTATTTTCGATTTATCGAACAGTTTTCCAATTCACCCTACATGAGTCAGGTGAATTCCAAAGAGGTTGAAGCGGCCTTTGGCCCCCTGATGGAACTGGTTCAAAAAGGCATTGAACAAAAGATCATTAAGGATGTGGATCCAAATTTACTGGCGGTATTTCTTTTTTATCCCATCTACACTTTGTCGAATGTGCGGCTTTGTCCAGACTGGCAGATGAGCGAAGAGAGTATCGATCAGGCTTTTTCTATGGCCTGGGATGCCATTAAGTTGTGACAAAAAATTTTTCGATTTAAAATAAATGAATATTCATTTAAGGAGCGTTTATGCGCTTTAAAGAGTTTATGAATTCTGTCCTTCTCAGCACGCTTTTGAATGTTATGATTTTCAATTTTGTGCTTAATACTCAAAAAGCCTTTTCCGATGAAACATCATTTCAAACTGTGGAGCGACCAATGAAGACCTCGATAAAAAACAATGGACGTTTTAGGAATGACCAACCTGTAAGCCCCCCTTCTTTTGGTCAGGGTTTGAAAATCCTCTGGGAATTTTTGTTTAACAGGGATCAGCGTTCACCAGAAGAACCGCCCCCTGTTCAAAAGGTGGACCTGACGCATTTTCTGAGTTCAGCAAAAAATCATCTGAGCAGCACCTGGTTAGGGCATTCCAGTCTGCTGATCAATCTGGATGGCTACCGCATTACGACGGACCCGGTATTCCAGAAAAGAGTGTCATTCTTTGGCCCTACCCGTTACAATGGAGATGTGCCCCTTGCTATTGAGGACCTTCCTGAGATAGATTTATTATTGATCTCACACAATCATTATGATCACTTAAATCGTTTTTCCATTGAAAAGCTGCACAATAAGACAAAAAAGGTCCTTGTTCCCCTGGGCGTTAAGGCTCTTTTGGTGGAGTGGGGGGTGCCTGCGCAAAAAATCAGGGAGATGGACTGGTGGGATGAATGGGCTCTGGATGATCAATTGTCAGTCGTTTTTACACCCACTCAGCATTTTTCAGGACGTGGTCTGTTCGATCGCAATAAGACGCTGTGGGGTTCTTTTGTGGTTGTAGGGCCGGCACACAAAATTTTTTATGGCGGGGATTCCGGCTATTTTGAGGGATTCAAACTTATTGGTCGGCAATACGGCCCATTTGATCTGACCTTCCTGGAATGCGGCGCTTACAATGCGCGCCACTGGCCAGATATTCACATGTTGCCGGAACAGACCGTTCAGGCCCATCTCGATTTAAGGGGAAAAATTTTACAGCCCATTCACTGGGGTACCTTTAATCTGGCTTTGCATCCCTGGGATGAACCCATGCGAAAAATAGTAATTGCTGCTCAAAAAAATGGCGTCAAACTGGCCACACCCCGGGTAGGGCAGGATGTGGTGCTGCCGGATCAAATTCCGCAAGAAGCCTGGTGGGAATTTAGCAAACAAAAGAAATAGCGCTTTAACGTATTAATGTGAAAAGGAGAATAAGCGATGCAGAAAACGGCATTGATTACAGGAGCCTCTTCGGGAATTGGACTGGAGTTGGCAAGGATTCACGCAGAACGTGGTGGAAACCTGGCATTGGTAGCCAGACGAAAAGATCGTCTGACAGCGCTGAAAAAAGAGCTGGTTGAAAAACATGGAATCGCAGTTGAAATCATTGTTAAAGATTTGAGTCAGCCTAATGCAGCGCAAGAAATTTATCAGATAGTTCGGGAGAAAGGTATTGTTGTTGATTATCTCATCAACAATGCCGGGTTTGGCGGCCTTGGCCGGTTTGAAGAGATGGCCTGGGAAAACATAGAATCCATGATTCAGGTAAATATTTTGGCCCTTACGCGTCTGACCTATTTGTTCCTGAACGATATGGTCAGGCGAAATACGGGGAAGATTTTAAATGTCTCTTCCAGCGCAGCCATGGTGCCTGGCGGACCATTGCAGACGGTTTATTACGCTACAAAGGCTTATGTGCTGTCTTTTTCTCAGGGTCTGGCCGGGGAATTAATGAATACAAACATTACGGTGACCGCTCTGTGTCCCGGCGCCACCAGAACAGAGTTTGAAAAGACTGCCAGATTGGAAAGGACGGAATTGTTTAAAAACGTGAAATTTTCAGCCAGAGAGGTCGCGGAAGATGGTTACCAGGCCATGCTGGCGGGTCAACTGGTAAAAAAATCTGCACTCGATTTTGTGGCCAATATTGGATTAAAATTGATTCATTTTTTACCCAATAGGCTGGTTTTGCGGCAGATCAAAAATTTACAGGAAGAGAAATGATTACACTCATGCTGAAGAAATAGGCCAGACAGCAGGTCGGTTACAAATGGAGTGTGGAAAACGCTTTTTAAAGAGAGCACCGAAGAGCTCATTTTCGTTTCCGGGCAATATCTGCTGAGTACTGGACTGTACTGTCCATACCCTTTTTCAGCAAAGCCGATGGGGGAAAATTCAGACTGTCAGTGTGATGGATTCTTCCTCCCGATGAATCGGGACAGAATGGCCGTCAATACGGGCTTACAACGATTGTCATTTCGAACGATGCCCGGACTGGTCGAGGCAGAGCGAAGAAAACTTTCTCGGGCCTAATAGT
Source organism: Caldithrix sp. (assembly GCF_056497305.1). Lineage (NCBI taxonomy): Bacteria > Pseudomonadati > Calditrichota > Calditrichia > Calditrichales > Calditrichaceae > Caldithrix > Caldithrix sp. The sequence goes on from NZ_JBSMDE010000017.1 coordinate 52,587, forward strand.
GAAGCGTCAGTCAAAGTCGGAAGCCAGGGTCTCAAGCTGAAGCTTGAGTTACGTTGCTCTTACGTCTCTGCAGGTGAAATGGATTTCTCCCACGCTGAGGCAGGATTCGAAATGACAAATGGCCCTTTTTAGAGCTAGCTCAATTATTGATCTTTTTAATCTATGGCCAGAAAAAAAGGCTGTTAAAAATACCACTGGGCATTTAAGGTAAAAATGGCCATTTGTAAACCACTGACATTTTCCAGATGCAAGGCCAGGGCCGGCCACAGTTCGGCCACTACTAATTGATAAGCGGCGCTGGCCCTACATTTCAACGAGCCGCTAAGGTGGAAAGCCATGCCCAGTCCGCCCGCGGCGGAAAAACTCCAGGCCTGTTGAAAGCGCTGCGGAACCAGCCGGTCTTCGGTTTGATAGGCGCCCCGCGTCGCTTCCCAGCGGAAGAGGGTAACGGCGCCCGTCCAGAACGGTTGCAAGCGCCAGCGCGGAGCGCTCAGGTAAGAAACGTAAGCCACGCCTGCCCCGTAAAGTTTTAACTCCAGTTGCAGATCTTTGTAGAACAGCTTTTCTTGATTGGGCTGATCGAAGTGGGCGGCGGTGGCAAATAACTGCCATTGGGCATCAGCCGTACGATTAAAGATGAACGAAATCTGTGGGGCTTTTGCTGTGCCTTTAAACCAGTTTTGCAGGGAGCCGACCGGTTGAAGGTAAGCGCTGCCCACGCCCACGCCAAAGTGGTTTTGAGCCAATGCCTGTCCACATAATAAAAGAAAGACGACCAGAAGCAAATGATAAAATCCGATATTTTTTACAGCGCTTTTCATCATGACCAACCATTCCTGTTTTTAATGCACAAATTGCAAACCAATTTGTAATTGTAAAAGTTGTTCAAAGGGAAAGTAAGTTTTATTCTCGCTCTGGAAAAAGTGGTGGTAATTCAGCCCAAAATTAAAATGGAGGTATTTTTTTAAATGATAGATTGCTTCCAATCCCAGAACGGCCACCGGAACATTTCCGGAATGGGGCGGAGCGTGGTTGTCAAAGGCGTAGGTAAACGAATAGTTCTTTTCCGGAAAATGTTTGGTCCATTTTTCATGCACCGCCAGCGTTCTTTTAAAGAGATAGAGTCCGCCGCCCAGTTGCACATCAAGGGCAAAACGTTTGCCGACAGGCTGATGGTAACCGATGCGCAACACAGCGGGGATTAAAGACAGCTTTTGCCGGTAAGTGAGCTCGGCCACGTAATTGCTGTCTCGTTGCAAATCGCGGATGTAGTTTCCGTAAAAACGATCCCAGAAGGCCCAGTTCCAGTGGGGGATGGGATCGGGCTGATCGATGTTTAAATCGAGGTAGCCGCCGCTCAGCGTCACATTCCAGTGATCGCCCGCGGCAAAACGAATGTGGGCGCCGGCGCCCGGGCCCGCAATGGATTTTAGTTCCTGCCCTTCTTTCAAATTAAAACCCACATTAAAAAAGGCCAGCGGCGTAATGGAGTGCAGACGGAAGCCGGCAGCCAGGGGCTGGGTTCCGCCCCACAGAGCAAACAGATAAAAGAAGAGAGCGATCTTAAATAGTTTCAGACGTTCTGGACGAATCATTTTTTACCTCGCTTACTTATTTGCTGAAATTGCCAGGCCGAATCTTAAAACCGAGCCGAGCCGTCCAAAATCCGTGTAACCCACGTCCAGCGTAAAATCGTACTGTTTCCATTTTTGACGGAAACCGGCGCCGGCGGTGAAGCCTTCTTCGTCGTAATTAAATTTGTACCCGCCTCTTAAAAGCAAGGCGCCGCGCAGCAGCCATTCCGCTCCCACGTGCAAACGCTCGCTGTAGTCGCTGGGATGCAGGGCGTCCACCGCCAGCGTCAGTCGATCGGCAGAGCCTGGATTGCCCCACACTTCCATGGCGCAACCCAGGCGAAAGATCATGGGCATTTTAAACGAATCGCCAATGTAGCGGGCGTCCACGCCAAAATTCTGAATATAGCCGCCCAGACGAAAGGTGCGGAAGCGCGTCTGATAAACCATGCCCATGTCTAAAAGTACATTGTCCGAGTTGTAAGCGTCGATGCGCTCGCGGACGTATTTGCCTTTAATGCCAAAAGCGAACGATTGCGTTAATTTGCGGCTAAAGGTCAAACCAAGGGCGTACGCATCGGCGGTGTAGCTTCCCAGGATCAGGTAGCTGCCACCGGGATTTTCGGGATCGGCGTTAACGGTGTGCGTCATTTGGCCGAAATCCATGTAATTTAAGCTAATCCCTAAAAAGCCGGCCGTGCCCTGCGAAAAGCCAATGGCAGCGCTTTGATGTCGAATGTCGGCCAGGTAATTGGCCGATGAGGCGTAGAGGTGAAAGCCCCTGGCCGAAAAGGCCAGCAAAGAGGGATTGGTCAATAACGATGCCGCCGCTTCATCGGTCAGCGCCACGGATGTTTCTCCCATGCCGCTGCTGCGGGCGGTGGCCGGAATTTCCAGAAAGACGTAGCCGGTGGTTCCGGCCTTGCGGAACTGGGCCCGGGCGCTTGCAGGCCAGAGGCCCGTAAACAACAGGGCCGCGATCAGAAAAACGCCGTTCAATTTCATTAACCGTTTGATCATTGCATTTAATTCCATGTTTTAACGGACAATTGAAAACTTGCCGGTGTACGTTTTGTTTTTGGTTGGACCGGCATGCGATGTAACCTGAAAAAGATAGATGCCGCTTTCGGCGTACTGGCCATAATCGGTTATCTGATCCCACTGGGCGATGCCCGTATCTGCCCGGTGTTCGATGGTTTTGACCAGATCGCCCCGCACGGTGTAAATGCGAATGGTGCAGGGACTGGGAATATTGACAAAAGAGATCAGATCCTGTGCGCCGGGCGTGGTAAATCCGGAACGCGTTACAAAGGGATTGGGCACCACCAGAATCTCATCCAGCGTTTCGTTTTGCGGGGCAAAGGCAGCGGCAAACGGTTCGGTGGTGTGGTTGGGATATTTTGAACTTTCCAGCGGCGGCACACGGTTGCTACCGGTCTCTTCAAATCGGGCCGAAAGATCAACAGGCCAAACCACATGCCCCGTATCGTAGCTGGTAATGGCGTAGTAGTAGCTAAAACCCACATTGACCAGAGTATCTACATATTGATAGATTTGCGTCTGTTCGTCGAAATGAGCTGGAGACTCCCGGGGAATATCGGCCAGTAATTTCCAGGGGCCGAAGGGCATGTACTCGGAGCGGTAAATGCGATAGCCCGCAAGATCGAAGGCTTCGGCGCCGGCGTAATCCGCATCGGGAATGCTTTCTGACTCGTTGCTCCAGGTGAGCACATTGCCCACGGTCTGTTCCTGCAAACGCGTTAAGGTAAAAGAAACCGGCGGTTGGGGCGGATCCGGTACGTTGTAACCGTGGTCGTAATTAAACTGCGCCCGGTCGGCTGTTCTTTGCAGATCCAGCAGTCCCTGTTGGGCAATTTCCTGCTCGCTTAATTGCGGATCGGTAATGCGGCTTAAATCAATGCTGCCCACAACTTGGGCCATGACAATTTTAATGGAATCGCCCGGTTCCAGTGTCCACGGCCCCAGCGAAACCATGCTCCACATTCGGGCATTTCCCCAGCGCGAGTCGGAAAGGCCCTGGGGAAAAACGATCGGATTGTAGGTCTTGCTCAGGTCTTTCATGGCTTCGTAGCGCTGCTCTGGCGTTTCCAGGCCGGTAAAGGGATAGGAGTTTGCCGGTTCGCTGACCGACCAGCCCACACTGCTGGGATTGATAAAATTTTCCAGGCCAAGATCGTTGCGCGAAATGTGTAAAAATTTGATGCCGGCAAAGGCGGGCGCCAGCCACTCCTTACCGCCCGGCGGTCCGCCGCTTTCATAGACATACGGATCGAATTTTTGATTTCCTTCGGCCGCCGTGTAATCATCGGCCCAGCCGTAAAGCATCAGCCGCCGGGGATCGTACAAAAAGCGATTGTTGCGTGCGCCGTCGCCCAGTTGCGGGAATAAAATGGACCAGCCGCGGTAGTTGATGGAAAAGGCGTAGGTAAACAGCAGATAGGCGTCCTGTAAAACAGAATCTGCCTTGAGAATGCGATAGGCCTCCGGCGTGCAATTTTGCTCGTTAAAAATATGCGCTTCGCGTGCAATATTGGTGATCACATATTCAATGATAAGGTATTTTTCATCGACCGCCGAACTGCTCCAGGCGCGAACGGTGCGTTTGACGCGCACCGGCAAAAAGCGGCCGGGGGTGTAAGGAAAACGATACGAAGGATTAAATTCCCATTCGGTTTCCACCACTTCTTCGGCCTCAAAGGGATCGACCTGCATGCCGTAGTTTTCGCCGTTGGGCCAGCGCAAACGATGCGTTTTCAGCAAGTAAGGACTGTTGGTTTCAGAAAGGCCTACGGATGTGGCAAACATGGCCCAGTCCTGCACGGCCCACACGGTGTCCGGCGCCGATGGTCGTACGGCAGACATCCAGAAGCCGCCGCCGGCATGGTGCGTGTTGGGGCCGCCAACCAGTTGCGGAACGTACTCCGGATCAAAGCCCGGAAAATCCATGCCATAGCCCTTGTGCTGCCAGCTTTGAAAAACGGGTCCCATCTTGGCCACGTTAACCGTTTCCCACAACATGCCGCGCTTTAAAAAGATGGCGTTGGCTTCTACCTGTGCCGTGCCGTACGCTGCAAGCATAAGAACGGCGACAATGGCATAAATCAGTTTAATGTTTAAGCATAGCCTCATGGTGTTTTCACCCTGATTAATGGTTTAATGTTTTGCCTTCTTCGTCTCAGCCGCCCGCCCTCTCCCTGTCATTCCGGGCGCCATCCATTACCTGTCATTTCTCATCCCGATTTATCGGGGTGGGAAATCTTTCTTTTGCATGTTAGAAGAAGATTTCTCCTTGTCCCGACTTTCGGGACTCGTCGAAATGACAGCGCTCCATACGTTCATGTCAAAAACTCACCCCCAGACTTAAGTACAGCGCCGTGGGCATATTACGGTACGTCTGGTAGTAGCGAAACTTGTAAATGCGCGCCTGCGGATCGTTGGGGTCCTCCGAAGGCGGCGTATCGCGCGTAATGCCGTATTCCACCCAATTGCGCAGTTCCGTGGCGTCCAGCAAGGGCGTTAACCATTTATCGTTAAACAGATTTTCCACGCGTAAAGAGAGCACCGGACTGAGGCCCCACAGCTTGCTTTTTATGGTGATGCTCAAATCGGTTTTCTGTTCCAGTGGATACCGCCGGTTGTTGATCACATCCGTGAACTGATCGTAGCTGGTTACATAGGTGAAGGGCGTTCCGCTTTTGGCCGAATAGATCATACTGGCGCTGGCCGTGTGCACGCCTAAAAAGTCGGGCAGCAGCTTTAAAAACTTTTGCGCCAGGCGGTAAGAGATTAGCGCCCGAAAGGTGTGCGTGCGGTCCTGTCCGGTTACAAAATCGTTGGCGCTGCGTCTTTCCAGGAATGAACGCGGATCATCGGGATCCGGATAGATATCCATGGCTCCGTAAGCGCCAAAGGTGGTGCGCGCAAAACTGTAGCTCAGGCGGTAGCTCCAGTCGCCGGGCGCAATGCGATTCAGAGAAATTTCAATTCCTTTGGTGGCGCCGTAGCCGTTGTTTTCGTAAGAGATGTAATAGGGATTTTGCGGCGCAATTTGCTGCGAGCCCTGCGGCGAATGGATGTTGACGCGCACCGTTTGTTGAACGCGGTCGTTGTAATAGGCGGCAATATCCAGCCGGTGTCCTTTAATCCCTTTTTGCAAGCCGATTTCGTAGCTGATGGTTTTCTTAAAACCCAGATCGGGATTGCCGTACATACGCCATCCCTGCCAGGTGGATCGTGAAATGGTTTGCCGGAAGAGCGGCATGGAATAGAAGTGGCCGTATTGCAATCGAAAGGCCATGTCTTCGCCGATGGGAAAGGAAAGCCCGAAGCGCGGCGAAACAGCCAGATGCGTTTTGGGCTTGCGCGTCCGCGGGTCGCCCGGATCGCCAATAAAGGGGCCGCCGCCCTGGCCCGTTCCAAAGTAAAAGGGATGAAAGCGGTCCACCGGCGCGTCGCAGTTCATGTTAAAGCCTTCAAAACGCACACCCACATTGGCCACAATCTCTTCTACCTCAATCTTATCCTGAGCGTATAGGGCAAAATAATAGGGATAGGCGTGGTAATACTCGGCAAAGCCGGAGTAGGAAATAAAGGCATTCAGCCGGGCGCCGGATTCGCCGTTGTAGCGCGTGTCCCAGTACTGAGCTTTGGCGCCGATTTTAAGCAGATGCCGATTGGTCACCTGGCTGGTTAAATCAACAGACGCGTTCCACACATCGGTGCGGTTGTCCAGCGCGTAAAGCGAAGTAAAAGCATAGACGATGCGCCTGAACTCTTCATCCCAGGGGCCGGCCCGGATAAGCCAGGGATCGGTGGCGGTAATGATCGACCGGTTGCGTTCTACATACACCTCGCGCTGGCGCCAGACCATGGCTTCCAGGAATGTTTTACTGGAAAAGACATGCGTCCAGCTCAGGCTTTGCGTGGTGGTCGTCTCTTCTTTGGGGCTGTCGAAGATCAACACGTATTTGTACTGGGGCCATTGACCGATGATCGAAGCCCAGCGTATGTCGTCCGAGCCAGACCACACCGAGCCGCGATAGCCCTGATATTGCGTTAAAAATTTTAGTTTGTCATTTTTCGTAAGCTGGTAGGTTACATTTAAGCTGTAATTCTGGTAGATTTGACTGCGTTCCACGCTGGGAATGCGCGCCGGCGTGTTGCGGTACTCGGCAGAAAGGAAAAAGCGCAGTTTGCCGTCTTTGCTTAAAGGACCGCCGAATCCGAACAGGTAACGCCTGTACATGAGTTTACGGTAATCGTAAACGCCTAAAGGATTGGAACGGTTGCCTTCCCCTGGCGAATGGTTGGCAATCCATTTCTGGTAGTAGTGGGTGTAAAGCGAGTCGTCCGGAATATCCGGGGCGTTCTCGTCGCGCCACTGCTGCCACTTATCGAACGAACCCCAGTTTTTCCACTCCACGGTTTCCGGGCCGTAAAGATATGGGCCGTAATGGTACTTGCCGGGCGGGCGCACTTCCACGCGAAAGTCGCCGTGAAATTCGGTGCCGCCTTCTTTGGTTACCACCTTAACAATGCCCGACTGGGCGTTGCCGTACTCCGCGCTAAATCCGCCGGAAATGACCTCCATCTGTTCCACGCCCAGTGGATTGTAATCGTACTTCCAGCTGGTGTTGGATTTTTCGCCCATAAAATTGTAGCCGGGCACGCCCGTGTTAGAGCTGATCTGTTCGATGCCGTTAAACTGTACCTGCACGTCAAAAGCGCCGCCGCCGCGAATGGAAAAGGTGCCGTTGGGGTTGCGCGTCACATTGGCGTTCAATTGCATCATTTCGCGCAGGCCCTGAATCGGCGCGCTTTCGATCTCTCTGGCATCCATAAAGTTTGAGGTGGCGGTTAAATCGCGCACAACGGCCGGTTTTTTGGCCACCACCTCCACCGGTTCGGTCTCTTCAATGGCTTCGACCAGGCTGAAATCGACGCGCGTGGTGCGATCGACCACCACCTCCACCTGCGTTTTGCGCACGGTTTGATAGCCCACCATCTGACAGACCACGGTGTGCTTTCCGGCCGGTACATTCAAAATGTAGTAAAAGCCTTCCAGGTCGGAGGCTGCGCCCAGTGTCGCCCCCTCGATGTAAATGTTCGCGCCGGCCAGAGGCTGCCCGCTTTGGGCGTCGATCACCTGGCCCATTATTTTGCCTTTGGCCGACTGGGCATGGAGGGGAACGATGTAAAAGGAAAACAGCAGGAATACAATAAATTTGACGAGACGTTTTGCGACCATTTGTCCACTCATTTTTATTGATTTTTTTATGATGAGCCCTTCATCTTCCGGGCCTGAACCCTCTTCCTGTCTGAGGGAACTTTGTCAGCGCCCGGCGGACTCTTTGCTATTTTAAAACCATCAATTTTCCATAATGCACGTTTTGCCGGCGATCGGCCGTTTGAAAACGCACCACGAAAAAATAAACACCGCTGCTTAAATTTTCGGCTTTCAAAGTCCATTGATGATCGCCGGCAGGAAAGAGCCGTTCCGCAGGCGAAAGCACGCGCCGACCGCGAACGTCAAAAAGCTCCAGGCTGACCTTTGCCGGCTGAGTTAGATGAAGCGGAATGAGCGTATGATTGTTAAAGGGATTGGGATAGTTCGCGCCCACCGTAAAATCGTCCGGCAGCGGCCCATTGTGCCGCGGTAAAGCAGTGGGATTCAATGTGCGTTTAAAACGCAGCGCATCGGCGGCGATGACGCCGGCGCTGGCCTCATCGCTCAGTTTTACGCTGGCCGTCTGACGCGCTTTAAAGTAATAAGTTCCAAGATCGGCCCAGCTGCCGACGGCCTGTTGCTGGTCGAGGATGACCGAACTGGAGCCGAAGTTGTGCAAAATGGCGTAGTGCGCGTCGCTGGCCAGCGTCAGATCGGAACAGGGAATAAAAACCTGCGCGCGATAGTAGCCATCTTGCTCAATGGACGACCACCATTGAGCAAAGCGTGCGCCTGATCCCGCTTGAATGTACAGCCAGTCGCCGTTCATGGCGCAGGTGTCTGCTACCGTTTGCCACTGGCCGTAAGTGGTGAAGGTGTCGGAAGCGTTGTCGATTACAATTTCGCTTAATTGGGGATTAAAGGTAAAGCTCAGCGTAAGGTCGTTTAATGGGATGCCGACGTAATCTTTAAGCGCGCTGATCTGCAGTTGATAGTTCTGCCCTGGCGTTAATGGCACGGTTTGCAGGCTGACGGCGGAACGATCCTGTCCGACAAAAGCGACGTTTAACACTTCCACCGGCGGCTGAATGGTGTAATTGACCGCCGACAAAGCCGCGGCGCTGTCGATCCATTGGTTGAATTGTAAGTTAAGATGCACGGAGTCGGGCGCAAAATGATCGATCACTTTGAGCGCTTTTTGTCTTAAAAGGCGCACGGCGTCGGCGGCTAACTTACCGCTCCCGCTGTTGGTCAATTGCAGCCGCACGCTCGCGCCGTAAGAGAAGGAATCGGCATGTAAAAATACCCAGCGGTTGGCGTCCTTTTGCTGGTTGATGGTTACCGAATGCGCAGAACCGTTGGCTTCGATGCGCCAGACGGCCTGATCCGTTAAGTCGGATTGAGCAGGCCAGCGCGCAAAGAGGGCGTAATGGCCGCTTAGCCAGACGGGCGCATCAAAAGCGACCTGCGCCGTCGGATCGACGCTTAACAAATAGGAACCATTGAATCCGCCTGTTTTTTGGTCCCATGCGCCGCTGGTCGAAAAGAAACGCGAACCGCCGTCGTCAATAATTAAATCCTGATGCGGCAGGGGCGCTTTAGTTATGAATACCTCGTCGCGCAAGCTTTGCAAAACCTCGTCGTTCAGGTCTTTGTAGTACCAGATGGTTACGCCGTCGGCCTGATGCGTCAGGGCGTAATTGATTTGAAACAGCGCGGACTGCAGGGTGTTAAAATCGATTCCGGCGTACAACAACACGCGCGGATTGGTTTTTTGCCTGGCCAGTTCAAACTGATTGGGAAAGTCGCTGTCGTTCAAGTAGAGCATGTGTTCCAGGGCATCCACGTAGCCGCTGTCGCTCCACACATCCCAGCGCTGTAATTTGGAGCCGCTGGGCAACATGTAGGGCGGAGCCACGGCGGCCGAAACGAGCATATCTGGTTGAAGCGCTTTTACCGCCTGATAAATGCGCCGGGCAATCTGGTTGATCTGGCTTTCGCGCCAGGCGCTCCATTGCGTCCATTCGGCATGCCCCGGGTAGATGTAAAGAGGGTCCGTGCCGCCCGTTTGCTGCTGGTAGCGCTGGCGCGAAACGGCCGAGTAGGAAAAATCGGTAGAGGGGTAGCGAATGCGATCGGTTTCGACGCCGTCCAGTTGCGGGTAGCGGGCGGCGATTTCCGCAAACAGGTCTTCCATAAATTGTTTAACTTCAGGATGTGCGGCATCCATCCAGTGGAAAACGCCCCACTGGTTTTGCTGGTAATGCCGGCCCTGATTGTCCACGGCTTCCCAGTCCGGATGGGCGGTTAAAAGCGGGCCGCTGTCGCTGGTGTCGTTGCCGCTGTAGTAGCTCATCAGGCCGTACTCAAACCAGGCGATGACTTCCAGGTTCCAGCGGTGGGCGATTTCGATGGTTTCGGCCAGGGGATCTCTGCCCACAAATTGGATGTGTTGTCGCGGCCCGCCGGCCTGCTGCAGCACATCGCTGGGATAAATAGTAGCGCCAAGGTAGTAAACATTCACAAAGATGCGGTTAAAATGGGCCTGCGCCAGTTTGTGGCAGGTTGATTCGATTAAATCGGCGCCGCCTTCGATGACATCACGGCTTAGCCATACGCCGCGCGCCTGCGGCATTTG